>JAYUOR010000783.1:0-17799 GCA_043760765.1 Planctomycetota bacterium
CATCGATGAAAAGTCTCCCCCGTCGGCGAAGAGCGAATTGGAACGCGTCCATCGACTCGAGCGCATCGATCTGGTCTACGAGCGCTATTCGTTGCGCGCCGGAGCCGGCGCGGAGTTCTCACGCAAGCACGACGTGCCGTTCGTGCTCGAAGTCAACGCACCGCTCTTGGTCGAGGCCGAGGTGCACCGCGGACGAAAATCGGCCGCCCTGGACCTGACGTTCGAACAGGCTGTCTTCGAGTCCGCCTCGAGCATCCTCGCTGTTTCGAATCCTGTTGCCGAGTACGTGCGCCGTCACGGGATCCCGGCGGAACGTGTGCTCGTGCGGCCCAACGCCGTCGATTCCAAGCGTTTCGCGCCCTTGACGGATCGCGACGCGGCGCGCCGCGAGTTGGGCCTCGAGCATCGATTCGTACTCGGGTTTCACGGACGGCTGCGGCCCTGGCACGGATTCGAGCGCATCGCCGCGCTGGCCGCGCGCCTTCTGGCGGACGGCATTCCCGTGCACGTGCTGACCCTTGGAGCGGGCGATTTCGAGAGCGTGCTCGCCAAAGCACTGCCGCGCACTGCCTTCACCTGCTTGCCTTGGACGAAGCACGAGTTGGTGCCGCGCACCGTCGGCTGCTTCGACGCGCTGGCGCTGAGTTACTCCGCGGACACGCTGTGTTACTTCTCGCCGCTGAAGCTGCTCGAGGCGATGGCCGTGGGCGCGGTGCCCGTCGTTCCGGAAGCCGGCGACCTCACTGGCATCGTCAAGCACGCTGTGAACGGCCTGGTCTATCGCCCGGGCGACGACGAAATGTTGTTCAGGGCGCTCGAGAGCCTCGCTCTCGATCCAGCCCTGCGAACACGGCTCGCGCGCCAGGCGTTGATCAGCGCGCGCGCACATTCCTGGAAGTCGCTCGCCTACGAAGTCTTGGGGTTCGCCATGCGTGCTCCTCAAAGTCGATGAAGCTGCAGCATCGACTCCTCGATCGCGTGTCATCGGCTTGGCCGATCGCGCGCCGCTTCACCGCGGACTTCCGCCCCCTGCGCGGGCGCGTCGCCGCAAGCGTGGCGCTGTCGCTCTTGGCCTCGGGCGTGGAATTGCTGCGCCCATGGCCGCTGCAGTGGATCGTCGATCACGCCTTGATCCCCAAGCACGCGCAAGACGGAGCCAACGCCTTCTACTTCGTATGGACCGGTGCGCTGGCCTACGGACTCCTGTCCTTGGTGCGTGCCGCCTTCGACTACTTCGCGGCGATTTCGATCGCTGAATCGACGAAGGCCTTCACGCGTGGATTGCGGCGGAGGCTGTTCGAGAAATTGCTGCTGCTCGAGCCGCGCTTCCACGCGCAGAACAAGACCGGCGACCTGATCGTGCGGCTGCAGGGCGACGTCGGCATGGTCTCCGGGATGATGATCGAATCCCCCGTCGAGCTGGGTGCGCGCTGCTTCCTGATCGCGGGCACGGTCGCGATGCTGTTCTGGATCGACCCTGTTCTGGCGGCCGGCACGCTGGCCTTCGGCCCGCTGGCGCTGTTCGTGGTGACGCGACTCTCGCGCAAGATCCACTCCGCCACGCGCAGCGCGCGCTTGAAAGAAGGCGTGTTCGCCAATTCGAGCTTCGAGTCGCTCGCCAACGTCGCGCTGATCCAATCCCTGGGCCGCGTCGATCACGTGCTGCGCGACTTCCTGCGCGCCAGCCGCACGAGCGCGCGCGCCGACTGCAAGGCGTCGCGACTCGGTGCGCGCATGGGCGTATGGATCGAATCGGTGTCCGGCCTCGCGCTGGCGATTGCTCTCTTGTGGGGCAGCCAGCGCGTGCTCGCCGGCCATCTTTCCGCCGGGCAACTTCTGGCCTTCGTCGCCTACGTGCGCAGCGGCTCGAAGCCGGTGCGTCAGTCGGGGCGCAGCAGCGCGAAGATCGCCAAGGGCGCTGCCTGCGGTGAGCGCCTGCTGGCCGTGCTCAATGCGCCGCTCGAGATCCAGTCGGCGAAGGACGCGCTGCCCGCCCCGCCGACTCCCGAGCGACTGGTGTTCCAGGGCGTCTGCTATGGACACGAGGCGCAGGGCGGCCGCGCTCCCGCGCTCAGCGGATTGACCTGCGAATTCCGCCGCGGCGAATCGACACTCGTGTTCGGCCCCTCCGGCGCGGGCAAGAGCACGCTGGTTTCACTCGTGCTGCGCCTCGCCGATCCCGATGCGGGCAAGATCATGCTCGACGGCCAAGATCTGCGTTCGATCGAACTTTGTTCGCTGCGCGCGACGATCGCCGCCTGTCCGCAAGAGGACGGATTGTTCGGCTGGACGATTCGCGACAATCTGCTGCTCGGCCGGCCCGAGGCGAGCGAAGACGCGCTGTGGACAGCGCTGCGCCAGGCTGCCGCCGACGGCTTCGTGCGCGCGCTGCCGCTTGGATTGGACACGGAACTAGGCTCCTTGGGCGCCGGGCTTTCGGGCGGTCAGCAGAAGCGCCTGAACCTGGCGCGGACCTTTTTGCGCGAAGCGCCGATCCTGATCCTCGACGAGCCCTACGCAGGTCTCGACGCGGCCTCGATCGCGCGCGTCCACCGTACGCTCGAACAGCGTTCGAAGTCCTCGGTCGTGATCGTGATCGCCCACGAACGCGACGAAGGCCGGCATTTCGATCGCGTCGTGTTCGTCGAACAGGGACGCGTGCGCGACGAGGGTTCGCACGATGAACTGTTGTTGCGCACGCCTTCCTATCGGGCCGCGGCACTCGCGGCTGTGACGGAGCTGGAGTGATGCAGCGCGCGGCCTTTGAAATCGACGGCGAACTTCCCGGCCGCATGGGCGATGCGGAACTGTGCGCGCCCTCAGAACAGGACGTGCTGGAGCTCTGCAGGCAACAGCTCGCGCTGCCCGATGCTTCGCAGGCGAAGTGCACGCACGCACGCTGGAAACGGGCGACGTCGCTGACGACCTCCTGGAGCGTGCTTTCGACATCGGGCGAGGCCGCCCTCGTGGTCTTGAAGCGCTACGCCGGGCGCAAGGCCGAGCTGCTCGCGGCGCGCGGGTCGCTTCCCGGGCAATGCGTTCTCGCGGGCGAGCGGCTTGCGGCCTGGCGCTTCCCGAGCGATCGCGAACTGCCCGGCCTCGAGCGGCTTTTCGATCTGCACCGCACGACACGCCTGCTGGCGGAACTGCACAGCATCGATCCGTGGGTTGCGCGCTGGAACAGTTCGAGCGTGGAAGTGCTGCGCTACAAGCCCGAGCACCGCGCCGTGCTTCGACTGGACCTCGACGTGCGCCTGGGCGACAAGCGCGGCGCGAAATCGCGCAGAATCCTCGCGGCGCGCGCATTGCGCGCAGACGAGGCCGGCGGCCGCCTCGAGCGCCGCTTCGCCTTGGAGAGCACGGGTGCTCCCGGTCCCTGGCCAAGCTTCCTTGGGGGGCAGGCGCGCACCGGGCTGCTCTTCGAAGGGTGGATTTCCGGAGTCGTTTGCGCGCGCGACGACTTCCGGCTCGCCGGCGAAGTCGGCAGTTTGCTGCGCGAATTGCACTCGCGCGAATTGCCCGTATCCGTGCGCGACTCAGCCGACGATTCGCGCGCAGTCTCGGACCTCCTCGATGGCGCTGAGTCGCTCGGCCTGCTTGCGCGGCGAATTCGAGTTCCGCCGAGCGTGCGCACGTCTTGGATCCACGGCGACGTGCATCCCGACCAGGTGTCCATCTGCTCGCAGGACGGCGGCGCGCGCCTGCTCGATCTCGACGGACTCGACGCCGGCGATCCGCATCGTGATCTGGGCTGTTGGATCGCCGATCAGCTGTCGCGCAGTCCCGGTCTGTCGCTCGACGACGCGGCCGGTCCGTTGCTCGACGGTTATGCAAGTGCAATCGACCGCGACGCGCTGCGCGAAAATGTCAGCTTCGAACTGTGCGTGCTCGCGGCCGGCGCGCTGCGGCGCCTGGAGCCGTGCGCCTCGGCCCGTGCGAAGTCGCTGCTCGAACGCGCCGTGGAGCTCGTCGCGGCGAAGGCGCGGCTGTCATGACGACGCTCGCCAAGACCTGGCCGCGGCACATGTCCGCATCTTCGATCGAGCGCGTCGATGTCGACCGCGCCGGTCGAAGGGTACTCACACTGCGCGAGAGTTCCACGCTGCAGTGGTGGTGCGAATCGGCGACGGGCTGGAGCTTGACCGGTCCGGTGGACGACGCCGAACTGCCGTTCCGCGAGCGCCTGCAAGCCGAGTTGGCCCGCCCGGGAGCTCAGCTCCTGACCTGGAAGCCCGGACGGCGGCTGGTCCTGCTCGCCCAGCGCCCGGACGGTCCGCTGGTGATCAAGGCCTATCGTCGCAGCGGATTCGAATCCGCGCTCGCGGCCCATGGCGAAGCGCGGCGCATGCTTGCCGGCGGCGCCTGGAACGTCGCCGAGCTGGTCGGTGCGCATCCCGAGCAGAGCTACGTGGAGTTCGCTTTCGTCGCCGGTGCGCCGCTCGAGATCCTCGAGCAGGCGGCGGCACACTTCTTCCGTCTCGGCGCGGGACTGAGGCAATTGCAGTCAGCGACCCTGCCTGGCACGGCCGCGCTGCACACGAGCAAGGACGAGCAGCGCATCATCGAAGTGCTGCGCCAACGCGCCATCAAGACCGGCGCTGTCCTGCCCGAGGGCTTCGCTCATGCCTGCGAACACCTGGACCGACTTGCCATGCGCATCCCGCGAAGCGAGCCGGGGCCCTGCCATCGCGATCTGCACGATGGACAGATCCTGCGCACCGGCAATCGGCTGACTTGCCTGGACTTCGATCTGCTGTGCTTGGCGGACTCGGCGCTCGATCCAGCCAATCTCGTCGCGCATCTGCAATTGCGCGCCATGCAGCGCACGAGCGGCGCAACGACTGCGAACGCGCTCGCTTGCGCACGCGCCTTCCTGGAGGGCCTCGACCGCGACGGCGAGCCAGGCTTCAGCGCGCGACTGTGCTGGTATCAAGCGGCGACCTTCCTGCGGCTGGCGGCGGTGCATTCGATGCGCCCGCGCTGGGCAGACCTGGTCGATCCACTGTTGGCCCTGGCTGTTCGCTGCATGGAAGACTTGGAACGTGGCTAGGTTCGTCGCTGCATTGCTCGCGCTGCTAGCGCTGATCAGCACGCTTCAGGCCCAGGACGCGTCGCAGCTGTGCGTCGGCCATTGGATCCGGGCCAAGGGCGCGCTCGAGAGTCCCGGCGTCTTCGCGGCTGGAGAAATTGAAGTGGTGCAGCCCGAGAACAGCGAATCGCTGACCGGCAGCGTCACGGCTGCGCTCGAGGGCGGCGCTTTTTCTCTGCTCGGCGTGCGCGTCGCGACCGACGCGCGCACGACCTTCGAGGGTGTCAGCGCCAAGGCGCTCGCCGGCGTGCGCGTCAAGGTCAGCGGCCGGCTGCGCCCGGGTGGAGAATTCTTGGCGCGCCGCGTTTCCGCGCGCGATCCCGGCCGCGATCGGGTCGAAGGCCGCATCGAAGCGATCGAGGGTGCGGGTGAGAGCCTCGAGCTGCGCGTGCTCGATCTCGAAGTCAGAGTCGCGGTGAGGTCGAAGCTCGAACTCGACCGGCCGCTCGCGGCGTTGAAGCTCGCGCCGGCGCGCGACGCCGCGATCGAAACACCCGCGCGCGACGAAGACGATCTGGTGCGCGGCTCGATCATACTCGGCGACGATTGGGTGCTCGGTGGACTGGTCGAATACGATTCCGAGAATCGCGGGAACTTCGACCTCGATGATTCGCGCGCGCGCGATCGAACCGAGCACTATCTCTCGCTGCGCACCGAATTGGTTTGGACGCCCTCGGACTCGGCCCTTTTCCTGGCGAGCTACGAACACACCGAGGATTGGCGTCAGGAACAGAACAAACCCGACTTGCAGAAGAGCGACGGCCAATTCAAGCAGGCCTACGGCTATTTCCGCGAGCTCTTCTTCGGCTGGGACCTGCAGGTCGGCCGGGCCGAATATCACGAGTCACGGCGCTGGCTCTACAACACGGAACTTGATGGAGTGCGCCTGCTGCGAACCTGGCAGGGCCTGCACTTCGACCTGGCGGTCACGACCAAACTCGCCGACGGCAGCACGCGCGACGAAAACTCGACGAACCTGATGGCCTATGTCGGCGGCGGAACGCCGAAGCGCGGCTGGGCACTGTGGGGGATCGATCGCGACAACCGCGAGGTCGCCAGCGAGCACACGCAACACTACGGGGCGCGTCTGCTGGGTGAGTGGCTGCCGGCGACCGATGTGTGGGGCGAAGCCTCGCTCTTGCGCGGCGATTCTGCCGGCAAAAACGTATCGGCCTCGGCCTTCGATGTGGGTGCGACGTGGTCACCCGACTTGCTCGGCCCGTTTTCCGTGATCGGCGGTTACGCATTCGCAGCCGGCGATTCGACGCCGCTGGACTCTGACTCGAGCACGTATCGCCAGACCGGCTTTCAGGACAACAAGGGCAAGCTCGCCAGCGCGACGTCGCTCAAGTACTACGGAGAATTGCTCGATCCCGAGCTATCGAATCTCGGCATCCTGACGCTGGGTGTCGGAGTGAAGCTGGAGAAACACACGACGCTCTCGCTGCTCGCGCACCAGTACACGCTCGACCACGCGCAGGACGCGCTCTACGGCTCGAACCTGCGCGGGACGACCGACGGCGTGCACCCGCAGCTGGGCTGGGAATACGACCTGGTGTTCGGCACGAAACGCTGGACGAGCTGGCAGGTCGAGTTCGTCCTCGGCATGTTCGAGCCCGGCGCGGCCTTCCCTGGCGGCGACTCGGCTTACCTCGGCGCGCTGCAGGTCAAGTATCGGTTCTAGAAGCGTTTCCGGTCTGGGCACTCTCTGCGCGCTCTGTATCTCTGCTGTTGGTTCCGGAAATAAACCGCGCAGGCGCAGAGAACGCAGAGCCAGCTAAAGAGTTCTCAGCGGGCGCGGGCGCATTCGCTCAGTCAACCGCGCGGATGACGACCAGCAGCAGAACGATCGCAACTTGCAGGCCGGCAAATGCCGTCCCGAGGACCGCGAAGACCTTCTTGCGCTGCGGCTGCATCAGACCGGCGATGCCCAGCCCCAGGGCGAGCAGGTTCGCGAGCACCAACGCGATCAAGCACATGAGGAACAACACCTGGCCCATGTGCCTCGCGTCGGGGGGTGCGTGGCGCGCCAGGCTCAGCACCGCAGCGATTGCGAGCAGACCGAACGCGCCCACCAAAGCGACGATGCTCAGCACGAACGCGATGATTCCAAGGCCGGAGTGTTTGGGTTCCATGGAAGGCTCTCTCCTGCCTGTCACACTACCACTCAACGCCGTCCGCGGGCGAACGCCGCGCGCATGTGCCTTCGATTCAGGAAAAGCGGCACGCCGACCGACTGCGCCAACAGGAAGAGCATCACGATCGTGAGGTCCGCCGAACTCGACTCCGCGTGCGGATTGTCCGACAGGCGCAGCACGCCGTGCCAGACCGCGCACAGGCCCAGTGAAACGTGCAGTGCGATGGCCGCGTAGCGCCCCCAGGGCTTGCGCAGGAACAGTCCGATGGCGATGAGCAGCGGAGGTCCCGCGAGCAGCGCCAGCGCGGTGGGGCCCGGTTCGCGAAGCACACGCGGATAGAACGGTTCCATGGCCGGCAGCATCGTGGCGGCTTCACTGCGCGCCAGGGTCGCGAAGCCCAGAAAACCCAGCGCCGCGATGGTCAGCAAGACCTCGACACCCGCGAGCAGATCGATGGCAAACGGCATCGGCTCAGAAGCCGATCCCTCCTCGGTCACGGGTTCGGTGTTCAAAGGAAAACCTCGCAATCCACGCCGTGATCGGCGACGCGGTAGGTCTTGGCATCCTTACAAGCAGCGCCGATAGCGCGGCCGTTCGCGGGATCGAACTTGTAGTTGTGAAGCGGACACATCACATAACGGCCATTGTGCAGCGGCCCGGCGACGATGCGCCCGCCTTCGTGTGGGCACAGCACGTCGACGGCGAAGAGCTTGCCCTCGCGACGGCAGAGAATGATCTCCGTGCCCCCGGCGAGCGGATCGCCGACCGAGATCTTCTTGGAGTCGCCCTCCGGAAGTTTGTCCACGCCTTGGATCCTGACGGACGGGCCGCGGAACAGGCCCAACAATCGCTCGAACATTCGCGCATGCTACCATCGGCGATTGCGCATGCAGCCCGTGCTATTGATCGACGTCGTCGGCCTTTCCGCGCGGATGATCGGCGAGCGCACGCCGGCTCTGCGTGAATTAGGGGCGCGCGGCGCCTGCGCTCCGATGAGCACGGTGCTGCCCGCTGTCACGTGCAGCGCGCAAGCGACGATGCTGACCGGGACGCTTCCGCGCGAGCACGGCGCTGTCGGCAATGGCTGGTTCGATCGCGAAAGCGGCGAAGTCGCGCTGTGGCGGCAGTCGAACGCGCTCGTCGGCGGCGACAAGCTCTACGAACGGCTGCTGCGCCTCGATCCGGGCGCGCGCTGCGCGAAGATCTTCTGGTGGTGGAACATGGGCGCCAACGTCGCACTGTCGATCACACCGCGCCCGTTCTACCCATCGGACGGCCGCAAGATCGTCGCCACGTATTCATCGCCGACGGCCTTCGGCAAGGGACTCGAAGAACGCCTGGGCCCGTTTCCCTTCTTCGATTTCTGGGGACCCAAGTCCGGTCTGCCCTCGAGCCGCTGGCTCGCCGATGCCGCGATCGACACGCTCGAGCGCGAGCGGCCCGCGCTGACGATGGTCTATCTCCCCCACCTCGATTACGACCATCAGCGCCTGGGCCCGAATCATCCGCGCTCGCTCGCGGCACTCGGCGAAGTCGATGCCTTGTGCAAGGACCTGATCGCAGCCGCCGATCGCGCCGGCGCGGCGGTCGTGGTCGTGTCCGAGTATTCGATCGAGGACGTCGATCGAGTCGTGCACGTCAATCGCCTGCTGCGCGAAGCGAAATTGCTCGAAGTGCGCGAGACCCCGATGGGCGAGTACCTTGACACGTTTGCGTCCAAGGCCTTCGCCGTCGCCGATCACCAGGTTGCACACGTCTACACACGCGACGCAAGCTCGCTGCAGCGCGCGCGAGCGGTCCTCTCGCAAACCCCAGGCATCGAAGCCGTGCTCGATTGCGCCGCGCAGGCGCCCTTCGGCATCGACCATCCGCGCAGCGGCGACCTGCTGGCGGTCGCCGAACGCGGGGCCTGGTTCAGCTACTACTACTGGCTGGACGATGCGCGGGCGCCGGACTTCGCGCGCACCGTCGACATCCATCGCAAGCCCGGTTACGACCCCTGCGAGCTCTTCGTCGATCCGGCGTTGCGCTGGCCCGCGCTGCGCGTCGCGCGGCGCCTGGCGCAGAAGAAGCTGGGCATGCGCTACCTGATGGACGTGATCCCGCTCGACGCTTCGCTGGTGCGCGGTAGCCACGGCCGCTTGCCCGCACGACCTGAGGACGGCGCGCTGTTCCTTGCTTCGGTGCCCTTCGGCCGGGCCGGCCCACAGCCGCGCGACGGGGTCGTGGCCATGACCTCGGTCGCCGACCGCGTGCTCGCGATCCTGGCCTCGAAGTAGGCCGCCGGGAGTTGAACTTCGCTCGCGCGCGAGCGACGCTGCGCTTGGCAAAGGCCTTGCAGCCGAAGGAATTCCCAATGATTGCGCTCCTGATTTTCCCGCTCTTCCTGCTCCAGGATCCAGCGCCCGCACCCGCCACGCTCCCCGCGCCCGATCCGCGCATCCTGTTCAGCGAGTGGGCCGGACGCCTGGAACGCGCGAAGGTCGTGCACATCTTGGCCGAGGGCGTGCTGGTCACGGCCGACAGCGCAAAGCCGGAACTCAGCGTGCGCTGGAGTTTCTCAACCGACATCTGGATGGCGAAGGGCGGGCGCGTGAACGCGAAGACGCACTGGACCGGGCCGAAGCCTGAGAAGGGCGAGCCTGAGAGCTTCACGCAGCTCGCGCTGGCGAACGGCAAGCACACTTGGGCTGGAATCGAGGGCCCCGAGCCGCTCAAACAAACAGAGTTGGCGACGGCGCGCTTCGTGCCCTATCCGCTGCCGGAGATTTTCGCGCTCTTCGACGGACAGGCGGACAAGGACCTGCCCGCGGCAAAGATCGGCGGCAGCTTCGACTGGGGCGAGCCCGTGCACACGATGCCTACGGTGATCGTGTTGGATCCCGAGCGGCCCAAGACCGAGCCCGCGTTCTGGTACGGCTTCGAAGACCACGAACTCGCAGGCTGGTGCACGATGAACCCAGAACGTCTGGGCGGCGACGTGCTACGCGGCAAGCTCAAGAAGCTTGAATGGCTCGAGCGGTTGCCAGAGAAGGATCCGCCGCGCTTCGAGCCCAAGGCCGATTGACGACAGGCCCCTTGAAAAGAAGCAGGGCCGGCGCCCCTCGCGGAGGCGCCGGCCCTTGGTTTCACTGCGCGTGAGCGCAGATCAAATCACGGCCCGATGACGTACTGGAGGCCGTCCGACAACGTCGAGTTGTTCGGGGCGGCGAAGCCTTGGTCACGACCCCAGGCTTGGGCGTTGATCGTCGTACCGGCAACTTGCAGGTACGGCGCCGGGGTGCCACCGAGGCCGCCCACCGCGAACAGGTTCATGTCGATCGAGTACACGCCCGAGCAGTCATTCGGGGGCGCATTGCCACCCGAGTTCA
The DNA here is from genome assembly GCA_043760765.1 of Planctomycetota bacterium. Taxonomy (GTDB): domain Bacteria; phylum Planctomycetota; class UBA1135; order UBA1135; genus JADJQU01. The sequence goes on from JAYUOR010000783.1 coordinate 10,599, forward strand.
GCGGGACGGAACGCTTGAGGGGCGTGTTGATGCAACGCAGACCGGCTTGGAACGGAACGGCGGCCGCACCGGTGTTGGTGTACAGCATCAAGCCCGGCTTGTTGTTGATCACGTTGTTCGCCTTGACGCTGAAGCCCGAGCCCGCGGTGGCGCTCGCGAAACCGACCGAGCCAATCGTCGGCGTGCAGCCGAGCGAGTTCGTCTTGGCGGTGCAGTAGATGGTCGGCGGCGGGGGCGGGAAGCCGTTGGTCAGACTGAAGTCATCCCAGTAGGCCTTGCCCGACGGAGTCGTGGTGGCCGGCCCGTGGTACAGGTCGACGGCCGCGATCTTGTTGCTCAACGGATCGGGTGCACCACCGAAGACGCTGCAGCTGAAGCAGTACGCCGGTGCGGCCGCGGTGCCGTTGTAGAAAATCTGGATCTGGTCGGCGTTCATGTCGACCTGAGCGCGGATTTCAATCCACTGGTCCAGGATCACTGCGCCCGAGGCCGTGCTCGGGCTGCCCGCGTCGATCGACCAGGTGCCGGCGAACGGGTCCAACGTCATCTGGGCGCACCAGTCGAACGGACCTGCCGGATCCGCGTACTGGCTCATCATGATGAAAAACCACTTGTCAACCGCGCCGGTCGCGACGTACGAATACGCGCGCAACGTGTGTTGGCCGGTCCCGACGTTGAAGCCCACGAATTGGTGAACGAGGTCGCTGGTGTCACCACCGACGAACGCGTTGACCGAAACGGATCTGCCGCTGCGGGCAAAACCGGTGGTGCTGTTTTCGATGATGTTGCTGGCGTTGGCACCGTTGCCCCACTGCTGCCAGCCGCCCTGTCCGTTGATCACGGAACCGAGCGCGTAGGTGTCGTAGTTATCGACGAACGGAGCTTGAGCGCTGGCGCTTGAGGCCACGCAAGTCGCGGCGATGGCGGACCACAGCCACTGATTCATGTGCAATTTCATATGGTTTCCTGGCTTTTCTTCCTGAGGCGATGAGGTAACGAGTGTAGATGTCGACCGAGCTCTGGTCCCGGCCCTGAAGAGGTCGGTAGGCTCGACACAAGTAAAACGTACACCCGATTCGAGGATTGCGCCATGGATTCGGGTGGCGGTTCAGGTTCTTGGACGAGATCTGGCGGCCAAACGGCCCAGGAAAGCGTGGTCCCTGGGTTGTGCGGCCCGGCGGGGCGCTCCTGAGGCATCCCCGCCCCAGAACCCATCCGCTGGGAAGCCCCTTGGCGACCGTACAGAATTTGGAACGCCGTGCATGAATGAAGCCGGAACCAGCGGCCGCCGCGGGCCGCGTCAGGGCGGCGCAACTCCTCCGCAAGGGTCCGGTGAGGTGCCGAACGAATCGGATCGGGTGGGCCAGGCCCCACCCAGAGCATCCCTGCGGGCGAACTTGCCGCACGGGGCAAGACGCCGGGGCGAAGAGCCGCAACCAAAAGGCTGGGGCTGGCGGCCGAGTTTCACCCTCGGTCGCCAGCCCGTCTGTCAGGATCGTGTGCGTCAGCGCGCGCCCGGCAAGCCAACCCGCGCAATCACGGGCAGACGGTGTATTGAAGCCCGTCCGAGAGGGTCGCGTTGAGTCCCGCCGGGAAGCCGTTGTCACGGCCCCAAGCTTGAACGTTGACGACCGTGCCCGGAACGACGAGGTAGGGAGCCGGCGTTCCGCCGAATCCACCGACTGCGAAGGTGTTGAAATCGAGCGAGTAGACGCCCGAGCAATCATTCGGCGGAGCATTGCCGCCCGAGTTCATCGGCACAGAACGCTTGATCGGCGCGTTGACGCAGCGGGTTCCACCGAAGAACGGCACGGCGGCAGGGCCTGTGTTGCCGTACAGGTACAGACCGGGCTTGTTGTTGATCACGTTGCTCGCCTTGATTACGAAGCCGGAGCCGGCGCTGGCGCTCGCGGTTCCCGTCGAACTGATCGCCGGAGTGCAACCCAGGCTGTTCACCTTCGGCGTGCAGTAGGTAATCGGAAGCGGGCACGGTGTTCCGTAGTCGACTTCCATGGAATCCATGTCGATGAAACCGCCGCCGTTGAAGCCATTGAGGCCAATGATCTTGACGCTCTTGATCCCCGGACCGCCGACGACGGCCCAGCCTTGCCAACCCCACGAGCAGGTCGCGGGCACGCTGGCCACTTGCGACGAAATCAGGTTGTTGCCCGCGTCGTAGAACTCCATCGTCGCGTCCGCGGTACCGGAGTTCGTGCCGAAGAAGCCGCCGAAGCGCGTGGCGGGTTGGTCAAACGTGTAGACCGCCGGGCCGCCGGCCGACGCGGAGAACTTGCCGCCCGCGTTGGGAAAGATCGTGCAGAAGAAACCCCAGCCGCTGGTGATGTGAATCGAGTTGCCGGACGGATCGCACAAGTCGGCGGTGTTGTTGAACACGCGACCGACGATGCAGGTCGTGAACTGTCCGGCAGTTTGGGTTTCGAAACTCTCCGACTGCGCGCCGGTGAACGGGCCGGTGGGGACGATTTGAGCGGAAGCTGCGCCGGCGAATGTCGCGACGGCGGAAGCGATCAGAACTTTGCTGAGGAACGACATGAAGAAAACTCCTGGGAGGAATTGGGGGATGCGAATCCCGGCGCCCAGCCATCCGGTCACAACCCATGTGCAATTCGCCTGCGCGCGTCGAAGATCGACTCGGAAGGCTCGTGGGACATGGAGCGCGGCAGGAAAGGTGTGGACTTCGGGGAGAGCTCCATCTGTACACGAAACTCCAAACTTGTGGATGGCGGCACGAGATTCTTTTGGGTTCGCGATGCGTATGCGCCGCGCGACATGGAACTCGAAGTCGCTACGAATTCGCGATCGTTACCCCCAAGAACTCGGTACTCGCGGGCGCCGCGAAGATGACAGGGCCTTCACTGAACAGGTGAACTCGAAGGGACTCGGGGAGGGACCAAGCTCCGAAGTGTTCGTGCGTAAGGCGCGCGGGCCGTCGGGGGCGCCGAAAACGCTCGCCTCCGACTTCAGGCCGCCGACTTCGAAAACCAGCGGCGCAACACGAAGAACGCGATCACGCTGAGCATGCCGGCGAGGAACGCGAGGGCTGCAACCTGGGCAAGCCCGACCATCATTCGGTCCGGCGTACTCCAACGACGCAGCAGCTTGCGAGCGTACGAGTCCTTGTCGTATTCGTTGATCTCGCGATAGCGCGCCGGCGAGAACTTGCCCATCGACATGGCACCGACGGCGCGCACGTTGTACCTGACGTCCGTGCCCTCGACATCGACGACCACGTAATTGTCGAACTGCGCGGAGATCAAGCGTTCGGATTCTCGCCCGCGCAGCATTTCGGTCGAAATGTGATTCTCGAGCGAAGTCTGCAGATAGTGCACGCCTGCGCGTTCCAGGTGCGAGAACTTCTGCGGCCCGAAGTCGCCCGAGAAGACCGCGCGCACCGGATGCGTCTGGAATTCCGGCGCTACGTGCTTCCACCAGCTTGCGTCGTCCTCCCACCACAGCAGGTGGTGCATGAAGATGAATACGTTTTCGATCTCGGAGGAGCGTTGCATCTGCGCGTGCACGAACTCGATCTGCTCGGCCCCCAGCGGCACACCGTGCAGCGCCTCCTGGGGATGCTTGCGCGTATCGCTGTCCGCGGGCCACCAGGTGCTGTTCAAGAGCAAGAACCGCGAATTGCCGAACGTGATCGCGCGCGGCAAGACTCCATAGCGCTCAAGCCACAGGTCGCGAGCCACGACGTCGCAAATGTCGTGATTGCCCGGAACGCGATAGACGGGAACTGCCAGGTCGGCCAGCGCGGCGTCCAGATGCTGCCAGTCAGCGAGCAGTTGCGCGGGATCCGTGGGCTCCCCGGGACCGGCCCGGCCGACGTCGCCATAGATCAAGTCGCCGCACAGAAAGACGAGGTCGGGGGACTCGCGGTGCACGGACTCGAGGACCTCGGGAAGATTGGCGAGCAGTTCGCCGTTCTTGTCGCCGCGCAGGTGACCCAGGACGACGAAACGCAACTTGCCCTGCGTCTGCGCGCCGCCGAGGGCGGAGAACAGGCAGAGCGCGCCGAGCGCAGCGAAGCACGCACGCAAGCGGGTGCTCATCTGTCCGAACTCGCTTCGCGCAGTCGAAGCGCCTCGACCCCGGCCGCGTACTTGCTGAAGCGGCGCAATTCCAGTCCGCGCATGGCGATCACGTCGCGAACCCAGCGCGGAATCGCGGAATCGAATTTGACCTCCATCAGGCATATGTTCGGCGGCAGGATCGGCGCGCCCTTGCCTGACGCCACGTCGAGGTAGGCCCCAGGTGCATAGGCCTGGCAGCGCGTGTCGAACGTCACGCGCAATCGTGCGTCCTTGCTGCCTTCCCAGGCTTCGCGCAGGTAGGTGATCACTAGCGCCGCGCGCAAGTCCTCGCGCGCTGCGGCGAGCACGATGGCGTCGATCGTCGAGCGCAGCTTGAGGTCCTGGGGCGCGATGTGCTGCTCGATGTGCCTCAACTGGCGAGCGTCCTGGAGAATCGCTTCCGCGCCCTCGTCCGTGAGCGCGAGGCGCTCCTTGAAGACCGTGTTGCCGATTCGACGCTTGATCTCCATGAACACCTCGCGCACTCGCGGCGCGCCGCTTGGGTCGATCGCGTAGTAGCGCAGGCGCAACTTGCGGCGCACATTTTCGCCGTCCTGTTTTTCGCGATAGGCGCTGAAATCAGGTGTGTCGAAGTACTGGCTCGAGACGCGATACGCGGTCCCGCGGCCGTGGACATCCGCTTCGAGTGATCCACGCGCCGCCAGCATGAACGGCGCAATGGCCTCCACGGCCATGGGGAACTTCAGCTCGTAGCGACGGGTGAGCACGCTTTCAGGGCTCCTTCGAAAGCAACGCGTCCCACTCTGGCCCCAGCCTTTCCACGCTCCTGATCCGCTCCAGGCCGTCGTTGAAGGCACTCGAGGCCGTGTTTTGGAGCAGCAGTCCACTGCGTTTCTCGATCGAAAACTCCTGCAGCCTGCTGTTCTGGAGCTCGCAATCGACCAACGCGATCATACCGCCGACGCCGTACAGCCACTTCTTCTGATACGCGTGCAGCGCGACGTGGTTGCCCTCGAAGCGCGTGCACGTCACCAGGGCCTGCGAGCGGTCCTTGGCCTCGATCCCTATGTTGCAACCTAACAGCGCACTCTCGCGCACCTCGATCCGCGTGTCCTCGCCGACGCTGATTCCTTTGTTGCCGGAGCGCTCGAAGACGCAGTCCTGCACGTAGAGCCTGCAGCCCATGAGATCGAGACCGTCGTTGCCGCTGTCGCGCCAGTGGCAACGCAGCACGCGGCCGGCGCACATGTCGAGGTCGAGTCCGTCGGACAGCGCACGATCCCAATCGCTGTCCTCGACTTGGATGTTGCTCTTGCCGAGGTTCACCGCGTCGTCGCCGATTTCGTTGCGACCGAAATGGCAGTGCCGCAGCGTCACTTGCGGGGATTCGTAGGCGTCGAACATGCCCTTGAAGTACACGCCGCCGTCGGAGCCGATACCACCGCTCACCAGCATGTATTCGAAACGCGAGCCGAGCGTCGCCGGGCCGCTGATCGCGAAGGAGCCCCAAGGTTCCGGGTCGGCGGGCAGCAATTGAACGGGCGCATCGTTGCGGCCGAGCACGAGCGTCTGACCTCGCGAATAAATGCCCACGCCTTTGTTCAAGCGGATCGTCGTACCGGGCTGGATGACCAGACGCTGACCCGCCGATACGTACAGACTCTCGCGCAGCGACATTTCACCGGGGCCGAGCAGCACATCGCCCGTGACCGGCGCGGCAATTCGCGCGGGATGGATCGTGCGCGTTTCAGTCTCCAACCCGTCGTAGCGCGAAAAGCGAGCGACGACAGGCGCAGCGGTGACCGCATTGAAAAAGCGCAGTTCCGCCGGCATTCCGCGCACGTTGTAGGCGAGCGGCGCCGCTCGTGCGAACGGCTTGTGCGTCTCCCTCCACGCCGGCTTGCTCACGTACTCGGAGAGAGCCTTGGATAGCCCGGGATACAGGCGCGTCGGCGATCCGGCGTAACTGTCGGCCTCTGGCGAGCCGCCATCCGCGCGCGCGACGTCCACCGCCACGGAACCGGCGACCACGACGCGCGACCAGCCCTTGCGTTCGCTGTTGGGCTCGACGAAGACCACGGCATCGTCGAGGTACGCGCTCAGCAGGTCGAATCGCTCGCCGGCCCAGTTCTTGATTTCATCCCGTTTGGGCTCGATGTCCAGCACCGACCACGGCATCAGATCGGGCAAGAGTTCGAGGGAACTCAAGTGCGTGTCGGCCTTCAGATCCGGCAGCATGCGATCGACGGCCCCGTCGATCAGCTGGTTCAGGGCTTGCTTGCCGGCAATCGTCGTGAGCAGTTCTTGGATGATCTCGTTGCGACGCTGCACCCACAGCGGATTGCTGATCACAAGCTCCATCAACGGATGCAGCACGAGGTCCGGCGGCGTGCGCGCGTCGGAGTGCATGCCGTACGCGTTCGAATCCCAGGGCACGGCTTCGAGCAGGCCGTGCGTCGAAGCGAGGAAGAAGACCTGGTTGTGAAACGCGTCGGTGTGCGAACTGCCGCTCACGATCATGACCGCGGCCCATTTCGCATAGACCTCCATGTCCAGCACTTGTGCAAGCGAGCGCAGTGATTCCGGACTGCACGGTTGGCGCACGACCTCGAGCAAACGGTTGAAGGTCGCCTGATTGACGTCACCTTCCTCGCCGGAACTTCTCCAGCCCGTGGGCGTCGGTCCCCACAGATCGGCAAAGGCTTTATCTTTTTCCCAGCGACTCCAGTCGTCGCGGAACTCGCCCTTGAAGAAGGTGCCCGGCATGCGCTGGTTGCGCAGCGCCAGCGCTTCGTCCGCGCGCATCGAGCGCAAATAGACACCAAAGTACTTCTTGTTGATGAACAGTCGGACGTGATCGCTGAAATCCGAAAGCAGTCCAAGCCGGATGCCCAGCTGATCCGGAATCCAGTTCTTGAGTCCAAGCACATCCTCCGGCCGCGACAACTCGACGTAGCGACGATCGCCGCGCACGTCGTCCTTCTTGATCTTGAAACGCAGAGAAGGCTTCTCGGGATGGTGGTGCCACACGCTCAGCCCGCGCAAGCACACTTCCCCACGCAGCACGTTTGCATCGCCGTCTCTGAGCGTGGCATTGAAGTAGGGCTGGTCTCCGCCGGAAGCGTGCCCCAGGTCCGGATTGCCGA
>JAYUOR010000784.1:0-6179 GCA_043760765.1 Planctomycetota bacterium
TGGTGCCGCTCGCCGCCCGATCGTGCTCGAATGGAGTGGCGCGAGTCGCGTCGTCTTGTGGAGTCAGCGCCAGGCGGATTTCATCTGCGTCGAACCGTGGACCGCCGCGGGCGGAGCGTTAGCGACGGGCGATCCGAAGCTGCCTCGGATCGCGCCTGGCGCGAGCGCAAAGCTCGCAATGTCGATTCGACTCGGTTGAGCGCTGCGGGGCAAAGTCCCCCGCCTGCGGCCGAGCTCAACGGATCCCGACCGCTCCGCGCACCGACTCGATCAACTTCGCCGAGTCGTAGCCGACGCCGCCCTTGAAGACCGTCTCGATGTTCTCGATGTTCTCGATCCTGGTCGACGGATCGCCGTTGACCACAATCAGATCCGCGAGCATTCCAACGCGGAGCATGCCGATGGAACCGGACATGCCCAGATACTTTGCGCCGTTCGCAGTCGCGATTCCGATCGCTTCGAGCGGCGTGAAGCCGGCTTCGACGAGCAACTCGAGCTCGCGCTGATCCGCAAATCCCGCCAGCACGCCACCGATGCCGGTCGGATCGGCGCCGGCCAGCAAGAGGCCGCCGGCTTCGACGAAGTCGCGCTCGAATTCCATTTCCTTGGCCAGCGCGCCGGTCCATGGCGCGTCGGCGACGCCGGAAGGACCGCGTTGTTCCGCCGCATCGTCGATGCGCTTGCGGCTGGCGAGAAAATCGTTGCGCGCATCGATCGACATCGAATCCAGCACGCGCTGCTGACTCGCCGGCCTGCCAGGCGCAAACATTTCGAAAACCGCCAACGTCGAAGTGACCGCGATGTGGCGTTGTACGAGGTCGAGGACCATCTCGTGCACCGGCGGGCTCTTCAGATCGAGGTCGGCGATGAACATCGTGTTGCGAGAATCCTGCGCGCACTCGCCGGGCTTCTTCCAGGGAAAGAACTCGGTGTCGACCAAGAGGCCGTGCTCGAGGCAATCGATGCCCAGCGCGGCCGCTTCGCGAAAGCCGATCGAGCACAAATGCCCCGTCACTTTCGCTCCACGCGCATGCGCCGCCGTGATCGCCGCTCCGAGTTCGACCGCGCTCAGATAGTTGTAGGCCTTGAAGTCGTCGACACCCTGATCGAGCCAGAAATCGACGGTCTTCGTCGCATCGACTGGCCCGCTGAGTTGGTGCATCTGCGGCGTGAACGTGTCCGGCCCTTCGAGGTAGGGACCGGTGATGCGCATGCGCGGACCGATCGCCTTTCCGGAATCGACGAGCTTGCGGATTTCGAGATCGGTGTAGGGCTCGATCGACCCGGTCGTGCGAATCGTCGTCACACCGCAGGCGAGATAGAGCCTAGGAAAGCTGAAGGTCATCGGCGCAAAATTGAGTCGCGCGCTCGGATAGAAGAGGTGATCGTGCATGCCGACGAGTCCCGGCAACACGCTGCGGCCTGGAAGGTCGAGCAACTTCGCGTCCTTGGGCACGGCGGTCGTCGCGACGGGCCCCATCGCGGCGATCTTGCCGTGATCGAGGATCAGGGTCTGCTGATCGCGCGAGGCGGCTCCCGTGCCGTCGATCACGCGCACATGCGTCAGCGCAATGACCGGCGCGTCCGTCTGCACGAAACCGCGATTTCCCTGGGGCAGCGCGGCGGCGATCGACGGAGCAGCGAAGAACGCGAGTAACGCGATACTGGTGGATTGCATCCGCGGAGGATACCGCGGATCGTCAGCCGCCAGCGACGTCCACTCGCTTCATCGCACGGCCCAGGCGCACGCCCCCGTACCAGCCGAGCGGAAAGAGCAGGAAGTACAGCCAGCCCGCAAGGGCCGGCCGCGAGAGCAGCGCCACTGCGACCGAAAGTGCCGCGACGGCGGCGTTGGCGAAATTGCTCCAGACTTCGTGGCGTGTCAACACGAGTTCGCGACTGTCCAGTTCCAGTTCCTGCCTGCGCCGCAGCGCATGGCGGTGCAGCCAGGCGAAGGTCAGGCTGACCGCAGCGTAACCGGCTCCGTAGAGGACCATCATGCCTCGCGCCTGGTCGGTGCTGACGCTGTGTTCCAAGCGCAGCGCCAACTCGTCCTGGTACTCTTTCGGCAGGATGCCCGTGACATACCACATGCCGTCACAGAGATATCCGAACAGGAATCGAAGGGGATAGACGTAGATCAATGTCACGAACATCAGCACGGCGTTCCAAAGCAGCGTGGTCGTGTCGCCGAGCCCGTAGCGCCGAAAAAAAAATGTAGTGCCGGGTCCACAGCATCCACAGAAACAGGAAACAAACCCCGAAGGCCGGCGCGAGCCGCATGCTCTGCATCAGCTCGTGAAACGATGTCGGCACATCGCTCGACATCACGATCAGCGCGATGCTGAAGCCGAACACGGCATCGGAGAGATTCTCGATGCGCGTGACTTCCTTCCCGCGCCAATGGAAATGCTTTTCCTGCTTGTAGAAGACCTTGACCAGCGAATCGCGCAGCATCTACGACTCTCCCTTACGTTGTTCCACGGCCTCGAACAGGACGAGAGGACACAGATTCGGGGACGAGTTCACCCGTCGCCCGCCAGGCCCGTGGATCTAGGGTCGCGACTAGTTCGTCGTGCGTTCGAAATGAGCCCTGAAGTGCCGCAGCAGGCGCGGTTGCCAGGCGATGCGCACGCCGGGGATGCTCGCGCGGCGATTCCAGACTTCTTCGACGACTTCGAGCAGGTAGTCCATGTGGCTTTGCGTGTACGTTCGGCGCGGGATCGCCAGGCGCACGAGTTCATGGGGTGCGGCGGTCTCGCTTCCGTCTATCGCAATACGGCCGAGCATCACGCTGCCGATCTCGCAGGAGCGGATGCCACCTTCCAAGTACAGCTCGAGCGCCAGCGCCTGTCCCGGAAACGCGTGCACCGGGATATGCGGCAAGAAGCGCGCAGCATCGAGAAAAATCGCGTGTCCGCCCGCGGGCCGCAGCACGGGAATGCCGCGCGCGTGGAGGCGATCGACGACGTAGCAGATGCTCGCGTGTCGGTACTCCTGATAATCCTGATCGACGACTTCGACGAGACCCTGCGCGATCGCTTCGAGGTCGCGGCCGGCGAGTCCGCCGTAGGTCGGAAATCCTTCGGTGACGACGAGCGCCGTGCGCAGCTCTTCGGCCAGGGCCGCGTCGCGACAGGCGATGAAGCCGCCGATGTTGGCAAGGCCTTCTTTCTTCGCGCTCATCGTGCATCCGGCGGCGAGATCGAACATCGCGCGCGCGATCTGGGCGATCGAGCGCGTGTGTTCGGAGGGCTCGTGTTGCTGGATGAGGTAAGCGTTCTCCGCGAAACGACAGGCGTCGAGAAACATCGGCACGCCGTGGCGATCGCAGGCCGCGCGCACGGCGCGCAAGTGCGCGAGGCTGACCGGCTGGCCGCCACCGGCGTTGTTCGTGACCGTGACCAGCACCAGCGGGACACGGCCCTTGTGCTCCGTCAATTCACGCTCGAGCTTCGCCAGATCCAGATTGCCCTTGAAGGGTGCGTCGCTCTGCAAGTCGCGGCTCTCGACGCAGGGCAGGTCGCGCGCGATCGCACCGGCCAGCTCGATATTCGCGCGCGTCGTGTCGAAGTGCGTGTTGCCGAGCACGACGTCGCCGCTCTTGGCCATGGCGCCGAAGAGCAGGTGCTCCGCCGCTCGGCCCTGATGGGTGGGAATCACCTGCTCGAGGCCGGTCAAGCCGCGCACCGCAGCTTCGAAGCGCGTGAACGACGGCGCGCCGGCATAACTTTCGTCGCCGCGCATGATCGCGGCCCACTGCTCGCTCGACATTGCGCCAGTGCCGCTGTCGGTCAACAGATCGATCACCACGTCGCGGGATGACAGTGCAAAGAGATTTTGGTGAGCGAGTTCGAGCGCCGCTTCGCGCTCGGCGCGCGTGCTCATGCGGATCGGTTCGACCGACTTGATACGGAAGGGCTCGATGATCGTCTTCATGGGCTGCAGGATACGCTCAGGCGAGCTGGCCGCCGTCGACGGGCAGTACGGTTCCCGTGATGTGCGACGCCGCTTCGGACAGCAGGAACAACACGGCGGTCGCCACATCGGTGGATTGACCCAAGCGGCCTCTCGCCGTTTCGGCCTTCGCACGCTCGCGCACTTCTTCAGGCAGCGCCGCGGTCATCGGTGTCTCGATCATGCCCGGAGCGATCGTGTTGACCGTGATCCCGAAGTGGCCTAGCTCGCGCGCCGCCGTGCGTGTCAGCGCGATCACTCCGGCCTTCGAGGCCGAATAGTTCGCCTGCCCGAACTTTCCGCGCAATCCGTTGATCGAGGCGATCTGCACGATGCGGCCTTTGCCGCGTTGGCGCATCGGTGGCACGACGGCGCGCAACATGCGAAAAGCCCCGCCGAGATTGACGTCGAGCACCTCGTCCCAGGCATCGTCCTCGAGCTTCCAGATCAGCGCGTCGCGCGCGATGCCGGCGTTGTTGACCAGGTGGTCGATGCGGCCTTCGATAGAAAGCACGCGCAGAACGAGCTTGGCCGGCGCGTGTGGGTCCTTGAGGTCGATCGTGTGGCAGACGACACCGCCCGGGATTCCTGAGTCGAAGTGCTTGTCGAAGGCGTGTACACGCGCGCCGGCGTTGGCCAGCGCCTCGACGATGGCGCGCCCGATACCCGACGCGCCGCCGGTGACGATCGCCACCTCGCCGGTGAAATCGAAGTGCGCGTGGCCCATCGCTCAGGCGCGCAGAGGACGCGCGCGGCCCAGGCGCCGGAAGCGGTGCGCGCCCCAGATGCCGGCGCCGATCGCTCCGGCCCAGGCTGAATCGGGATGGGCGTGGAAAGTCGCCTCGAGCTCCTGCTCGGCGGCGCTTTCGGTCAGCGCCGCGAGCAGTCCGCTGTCGGCGGCGAGTCCCCCGGTGACGATCAGCTGGCCGCTGGCTCCCGCAGCGCGCACGAGCTTGAGCAGGCGGCCCGCCATCGAAAGGTGAATGCCCTTGAGAATGTTCGGAGCCGAAATGCCGCGGCTGACCATGTTGATCACATCGGTCTCGGCCAGCACCGCGCAGATGCTCGAGACGGTCTCCGGCTTTTCGGCGCGCTTTGAGAGCGGGCCGATCTCCTCCAGTGTGATGCCAAGGTAGCGCGTGATGTTCGCGAGGAACTGGCCCGAGCCCGATGCGCATTGACTGGTCATGCGATGGCCGAGCACTCTGCCGCGCTCGTCCATGACGATTACCTTGCCGTGCAGCGCGCCGATGTCGATCGCCGCGCGAGCTTCTGGACACAGGAACAGTCCGCCGCGCGCGTGGCAAGTCATCGAGTAGAAGTGCCCGGTGCGAAACGTCACGTTCTCGCCTTCGCCGGTGGTCGCGATGTAGTCGACGGACGACGCCGGGATGCCGATCGAATCCAGCGCGTCCTCGAAGTTCGCGCGCACGATGTCCGACAGTTCACCGCCGCGCACTTTGGCGCGCGACTTCGCCAACACTTTCGTGCCGGCGCCCAGGTCTTCGATGATCGCCGTCTTGACGGCGTTCGAACCCACGTCGATGCCCACGCTCAGGACCATGCCAGTTCTCCCATCTGTTCCGCGCTGTATTCGGCGCCAGGTTGTTCTTCGCGCAGCGCGAAGATCGCCGCGCCAAGCGCGCCCATGTAGATCGAGTCGGACGAGATATTGAGCGTGCGCTCGCCGTAGTTCTCGGCGACGAGCGCGCGCAACGCGCGGACCGCCGCCGGGTTCTTGGCCACTCCGCCCGTGAACGTGAATTCTTCCTGCACACCTCCGGAGCGCGAGAGCAGGCTCATCGCGCGCAGCACGATCGCGCGATGCAATCCCGCGAGAATGTCCTCACGACGTTGGCCATTGGCGAGACGGTCGCGCAATTCGGCTCCGGCAAAGACGGTGCAGGTCGAGTTGATGCGTACCTCGCGCGTGGCTTCCATGGCGAGCGGCCCAAGCTCCTGCAGGCCGATGTTCATTTCTTCGGCGATGTATCCGAGGTAGCGCCCGCAGCCCGCGGCGCAGCGGTCGTTCATCTGGAAACCGGTCACGATGCCGTGCTCGTCGATCTGGATCGCCTTGGTGTCCTGGCCGCCGATGTCGAGCACCGTGCGCGTGTTCGGGAACAACGCGTGGGCGCCAAGACCGTGGCAGAGGATTTCGGAGCGGATGCGCTCCTTGGGGAAGGGCAGGCGCGCGCGGCCATAGCCCGTGCCGACGCTGA
>JAYUOR010000785.1:0-2452 GCA_043760765.1 Planctomycetota bacterium
TCGAAGCCCCGGACCCCGATCAGGTGCGCATTGCACAACCGCACTATCCGAAGCCCGGCCCGCCGAAGAAGCCGTAGCTACTTCGTCATTCGAGCGCGCAGGTCGACGATCGCCTGCTCGAAGGCGGCGGCGCCGGTTTTTTCGCCGAGTCGATTTGCGAGCGCCAGTCCGGCTTCGGCAGCGACCAGCGCGCGCTCCATTCGCCCGAGGTCCGTCGCGGAGCGCAGGATCACATCGAGGCTGGTGTATTCCGCCTGGAGCAGTCGCAGATCGTGATCGATCAAGTGCGCCTGGCTGGCGCAGTCCAACGCCTCCAGCTTGTGACCTAGTTGCAAGTGTGCCTGTCCCATGACTCCCAGGGCCATGGCACTCCCCCACCAGTCTCCCAGGGGCCGCGCGAGATCCAGAGACTCCGTTGCCTTGGCCAGCGCGTCCGCGAAGTTCTTGGCGCGCAAGGCCTTCGAGGCCACGCCAAACAGCTCCTGCCCGCGGCGGAAGCGAGTTTGTTCCTCGCCATTCCAGCTGCCGAACGATGACGCGTAGTCGGCGAAGATCGCGGTCGCAAAGGCCTCGTCGGCTGCACGGGCCCCACGCAGCGCGCGCGCCTCCATGGCCGCAATCGTCGCGGGAGGTGTCGCGCGATCGGCTTCGAGCTTGCTCAGGCTGCCTTCGAGGTAGGAATCGATCACATCCAGTGCATCGGCCGGATGGTCGCGCCAGAGCTGGACGATCGCCGCGTGGTCGTGTTTTTCGTCGAGCGCTTCGAATTTGACGCGCAGATCCTCCTCCGCGCGCGGGCGCGGGACGACGGCCAAAGGCAGCGCGGACAGGCAACAGAGCAACATCACGTTCTTGAGGTGCATTGGGTTCTCCAGGCCGGAATCGGCCTTTGCGCAAGCGTCCTTTCACGGGGCCGCCCGGTCAAGCTCCTCGCGGCTAAGCTGTGGCCATGGGGAAAGAGAAAGCGGACCGGCGGCCTGGCAAGGAGAAGGCAAAGGCCCGCCATTCGGGCAAGGATTCCAGCTACGAGGATCAGCGTCACGAGCTGATGCTCGAACTCGTGCGCCTGCAGCGCCACAACATCGCGACCGACCGGCGGCTGGTGGTGATTTTCGAGGGCCGCGACGGGTCCGGCAAGGATGGGACGATTCGCACGATCACCGAGAACCTGTCGCCGCGCGAGACGCGCGTGGTCGCCCTAGGGAAGCCCGACGACCGCGATCGTTCGAGCTGGTACTTCCAGCGCTACGTCGCGCACCTGCCCGCGGCGGATGAATTCGTGCTCTTCAACCGCAGCTGGTACAACCGCGCGGGCGTCGAGCGCGTGATGGGTTTTACGAAGAAGAAGGATGTCGAGCGCTTCTTCCTTGCGGTGCCGATCTTCGAAAACCTGCTGGTCGAATCGGGGATCGTGCTGGTCAAGTACTACCTCGACATTTCGCGCAAGGAGCAGAAGAAACGCCTCGAAGCTCGGCGCCGGGACCCGCTCAAGCAGTGGAAGATTTCTCCGATCGACGCTGTGGCGTTGGAGCACTTCGACGACTACACGAAGGCCCGCGACGAAATGCTCGAGCGCACTCACGCCCCGAGAACGCCCTGGACGGTGGTGCGCGCGGACGTGAAGAAAATCGCGCGGCTCGAGATCATCCGCCACCTGTTGTCGCAGTTGGATTACGAGGGCAAGCGCGAGGAGTTGTGCGTGCCCGATCCGGAAGTCGTGCGCGACTACGAGCCGGGACTCGCGAAGGGCGGCTTCCTGGCGCGCTGAAGGCCGGCGGCCGCCGTGCGCAGGCGCTCGAGGTCGGGAGGCAATTCAGCAACGGCGCGGATCGCCTGCCCGCTCTCAGGGTGATCGAATTCCAGCCGCCAGGCGTGCAGCGCCAGGCGTGGCGCGCGCAGCGGATCCTCTTTTCCGCGCGCATACTTGCGCTCCCCGGCGAGCGCATGACCGCTGTGCGCCGCATGCACGCGAATCTGATTGTAGCGGCCGGTCACGAGGTCGATCTCGAGTTCGCAGCACAGGGGATGGCGGACCAGCGTGGTGTAACGCGTCACCGACGGCCGGCCCTTGGCCGAAACGCGTGCGATGCCGCGCTCTTCGAGCAGCGGATATTTCCACTCGCCGCGCGCGGGTTCGACGTGACCCTGGGCCAGGGCCCAGTAGGTTTTTTTCAACGCGCGTTCGCGGAACATGTCCTCGAGTTGCGCCTGCATGGCCGAGTCTTTCGCGAAGAGCACGCAGCCTGAAACATCGCGATCGAGTCGGTGCACGGCTGACGCGGCGACACCCTGTTCAGCCAGGCGAGTCTCGAGCGTAGCGCCGTCCTTCGGTCCACCGACCGTCAAGAGTCCAGCGGGCTTGTCGACGACCAGCAGGCGATCATCGGAATAGACGATGGATAGACCTTCGCGCACGGGCGTCACCCTAGCGACTGCGCGGAAATCGTCCACG
>JAYUOR010000786.1:0-2451 GCA_043760765.1 Planctomycetota bacterium
GGATTGATCGTGCTGTGGAGTTTCTGGGCCGCCGGCGGCAGCGGCGGTGCGACGGACTTTCCGACGCCGATGGAAGTTCTGCGCGGCTACCGGCACTTGCTGGAGACGGCGCCCGGCGAGCACTCGCCGCGCCTGGTGCAGCACGTGGTCGCCAGCCTTTTTCGCACGACCTTCGGATTCCTCGCCGCGGTGCTGCTTGGAATTCCAGTCGGTCTGTGGCTGGGCTGGTCCGCGCGCGCTCACATGGCTTGGGATTGGTTGATCCAGATGCTGCGGCCGATCTCGGCGATCGCCTGGATCCCGATCGCGATCATGATCTTTCACTCAGACGAGGTGCGCTCGGTTTTCCTGATCTTCATCGCAGCGTTCTTCCCGATCGTCGTGTCGACGAGCGCAGCCGTGCGTTCGATTCCGACGATGTACCTTCGCGCTGCGCGCAATTTCGGACTGCGCGGTCTGCCGATGATCCAGCGTGTCGTGCTTCCGGCCGCGCTGCCGCAAATCGTGCTCTACATACGCATTTCTGCCGCGATTTGCTGGATCGTCGTCGTTGCCGCGGAGATGGTCGGCCAGAACGGCCTGGGCTGGTTGATCACCGACGCGCGCTACCAAGGCGCGCGCACGGACCTGATCGTCGGCACGATGATCGTGATCGGGCTGATCGGATGGGGGATCGATGTGTTGCTGCGACGCCTGGAAAGACACCCGCGTGTGAGCTGGGGATATCCGCCGCGTGGGTAGTTCAAGGCTCGAAGTGCACGGGCTGTCGAAGAGCTTCGCAAAGCGTGGCGGCGACACGCTCGAAGTCCTGAGCGACATCGACTTCACGATCGAAGCCGGCGAATTCGTCTGCCTGCTCGGTCCTTCGGGCTGCGGCAAGTCGACGTTGCTTTCGATCGTCGGGGGATTCGAGACCGCGGACGCGGGTCGGATCTCGATTGACGGCCAGCCGCTATGCGGACCCGATCCGCGGCGCGTGTTCGTGTTCCAGGAATACGGCATCTTTCCCTGGCTCTCTGTCAGCGAGAACATCGAGTTCGGCCTGTATCGCTTGGACGCACAGCAACGTCGCGAGCGCGTCGAACAGTGGGTCGAGGCCGTCGGCCTGCGCGGATTCGAGAACGCGCTGCCCGCCGAACTGTCCGGTGGAATGCGCCAGCGCGTTTCGCTCGCGCGCTCGCTGGCTGTCGAACCCGACGTGCTCTACATGGACGAGCCGCTCGGCGCGCTCGATTCGCTGACGCGCCAGAAGATGCGCAGCGAGATTTCGGCGCTCTGGCAGCGCCTGCGGCCGACTGTCCTGTTCGTGACCCACGATGTCGACGAAGCGCTGTTGCTCGCCGATCGCATCATCGTCATGACCGCGCGGCCCGGCCGCATCCAGGAAATCGTCTCGGTTCCGATCGCGCACCCGCGCCGCTTCGGCGAGCCCGAGTACGTGGCGATCAAGCGGCGGCTCTATCGACTGCTCGGCCTGGGCGACGAAGTCTAGCTGCTGCGATGCCCGAACTGCCGGAAGTCGAAACTGTCGTACGTCTGCTCGAGCCGCGCATCGTCGGCCGTTCGATCACGCGCGTCGATGTGCGCTGGGAACGCACGCTCGGCGGCCTCGGCGTGCACGAATTCGAGCGCAAGGTGATCGGCGCCAAAGTCACGGCCGTTCATCGCCGCGCGAAGTATCTGGTCTTCGATCTCGAGCGCGGCGGAAAACCCGCCGGCCATCTCGTCGGCCATCTGCGCATGAGCGGCCGGATGCACGTCGAGAACGCGGATTGGGAGCCGGGCATTCACGTGCGCGTCTCGATGAACCTGAACGACGGCAAGGTCTTCCACTTCATCGACGTGCGCAAATTCGGCCGACTCGCGTTCGCGGCGGACCTGAGAAGAGTTTTTGCGCGCATTGGCGACGAGCCGCTCGAGGCCGCCTTCACGCACGAGCGGTTGCATGCCTTGCTCAGCGCGAGAAGGCGTCAATTGAAGCCGCTGCTGCTCGATCAATCCGTGATCGCCGGCCTCGGCAACATCTACGTCGACGAGTCGCTGCACAAGGCCGGCCTGCATCCTTTGCTTGCATCGACCAAAGTCGATCGCGCCGCCGCGCGGCGCTTGCACTCCGCCGTTCAGAAGACACTTCGCGCCGCGATCAAACGCGAAGGCTCGAGCTTCGACACTTTCTATCGCACGCCCGAGGGGCAGCCCGGGAGCTATCAAGAAAAGTTTCGAGTCTACGGTCGCGAAGGCAAACCCTGCCGCAGTTGCAAGACGCCGATCGTGAAGTTCACGGTCGGCCAACGCGGCACGCACGTCTGTCCGACGTGTCAGCCGGGCCGTTCGCCGAAGCTCAAGCGGGCGAAGGAACGCCCGAGCGCGCGCGCCAAAGTTCGTCGAGTCGTTTGACCGTCGGCCATTGCTCGGCGCACATCGCGAGATACAGCGTCACGTCCTCGGCCG
>JAYUOR010000787.1:0-2450 GCA_043760765.1 Planctomycetota bacterium
CCGAACGCGCCGCCGCCCAGACGATTCTGGATCTCGTAGCCGGGGATGAAGCTCGGCTTGCGGAACGAGCTGTAGAAAAGTTCCCAGTCCATTCAAGGAGTCCGCACTGGGTGCGCTTGGCTGTCCATGGTACGTGGAACGCCGGTCAGCTTGCACGAACGAGAGCTCATACGTCCTCCAGGGGCGCGAACGAGATCCAGCGCGGGCGCTCGGAGGCGCTTTGCATGCACAACCGCAGGTGCAGCGGCCGGACCAGCTGCAAGGGCAGTTCGATGTCGGTCTGCGCGGGACTTTCCTGGGCCTCGTCGGGGATCATTCCGCTGGCGCAGTGGATCCTGAGCCGTACGCCGTCGTGGACGAGTTCGAGTTCCACGCCGCCGAGTTGCGCCTGAACATGGCGCGTACCTTTGGCGCCGATCGAGAGCCGGCCTGCGCTGCCGGAAGCGAACAGCAGGATGCGCCTGGCGCCAGCCGCCTCGAGGTCGGCTTCGAGATCGAGGCTGGCCGACAGGCTCGTGCGATCGGGCTGCTCGAAGCGCAGCACGCAGTGCTCCCCCAGTCGGATTCGATCACCGGGCTGCAGACTCTTGACCGCGGCGCCAAGCGGCTCCGCGGCGACCGATACACGTGCGCTGCCGATCGGTTCCACACGCCAACTTGCGCCGGCGTGAAACGAAGGCGGCTCGAGCACGAAGCGCGCGTGGCGCGGCAGAAGGTCGGCGAGGATCGGAACGTCCGCCTCGCCGGCGCGCGAGTGGCCGACGCTCGCGGAAGTCCCGGCGCAGATCAGGAAGCTGCCCGCATCGTCGAGCGACATGCGCATGCGAGCGGGGCGCGCGCAGGGCGTGCTCTGCGTGGGAGCAGTTGACAACGCCGCTGCCGTTGCGCCGCAAGCGCCACCCGCGACACGGCCCTGATTCTCCGCGCGGCCGGCCCGCATCTGCGCAAGGAGCTCGCGCAGGTCGTCGCGACTCTCCGCCACGACAGGCTCCGGCCTGGGTGGCGCGGGCGGCGGGGTCGCAATCAGCGGCAGAATCAGCGTGCGCAGGCCCGCTGCACGCGCATCCTTGGCCAACAACTCGTCGTGCAGGATCGCCAGCGCCTGCTCAGGGCGACCGGCCTGGAGCGCGCGCCTGGCGGCGGACAACAACAATCGACGTTGAACGAAGGCAGGCAACAAGCGGCGCATGGCCGGCGCGTGAAAAGGACTAGGCGCCGGTGGGCGCCCTGCGGGAACGGTACTCGGACATTTTGGGTTCGTTCGCCGAAGGCAAGCACATCGCTCGCGCTGAACTCACGGCTCGTGGCGAGCCGACCGAAAAATGATCCGGGAGCAGGCGATCAGGCTCCGGTGATCACCGCGCCGCCCTGCTGCTGGGCTTCGAGGAACGCCTTGCGCGTGCGCTCGTAGAGGTCCTCGCGGCGCAGAATTTTCGGGTGCGGGCAGAAGGCGATCCCGACTGAAATCTCCAGCCGGTCCCCGACCACGTCGCACAGGCCCTTTTCCTGGGCCATCTGCTGCACGCGCTTGGCCATCACCTGCGCGCCGTCGGGGCCCGTATGAGGCAGCAAGAACAGGAACGAGTTCTCGTCGAAGCGGCCGAGCACGTCGGTGTCGCGCGAGGCGACCAGGAAAATCCCGGCGAGTTCGCGCAGCGCCATGTCCGCCAACTGCCCGTCGAATCCGAGCATCACGCAGGACAGCGGTTGCCCGAAGCGCGTGGCGCGCTTGTACTCTTCGTCGAGTTTGATTTTCAGGTAGGCAAAGTTGAACAGGCCGGTGTCGGGATCGGTCAGCACCTCGCGCATCTGCTCGTCGGGCCCGCCGCTCGAGTTGGTGAACAGTGCCTCGGGCAGTACCGGCGGCTGCTTCTTCTCGCGCGCAGCGTTCGGCAACGCCGCGCGCGGAGTCGCATTCGCTTCCAAGGCCTTGCGCAGCGCCGTACCATTGAGCGGCCGGGCTAGCACGCCGTTCGCGCCGCAAAAATGCGCGATACTCTCGGCGGCGCTGTTGCCCGTGTCGACCACGATAAACGTGCGGCAGCGCGTCTTGCCGGTCAGCGCACGGCAGGCCTCGTACACGTTCGAGCTGCGCAGCATGTTGTCGAGCAGGATCACGTCCCCCGCCACCGGCGGCTTGGACATCAATTCGTCGACCGAACGCGCGGTCTGGAATTCGTAGCCATCGAGAGCCGCCGCCGCTGCGCGCGTCGAGGCGAGCAGCGACTCGTCGTTGGTCACCAGTCGTAGGGTGCGAAGGCCGTCGCCCATGGGGATTGATTCCTGTACGGTCGCGGAAGGGAGCCAGATGAAGAGTCGGGCATCGGCCGGTTCGAGTCAAGGGCCGAGGCCCGTTCTTCCACCGTGCGCCCCTGCGCCCTGTGCGCCTCTGCGGTTTGTTCGAAAAAACAGCGCCATGACACAGCGAGCTCCGGGGGAAGACTGGCCGC
>JAYUOR010000788.1:0-2449 GCA_043760765.1 Planctomycetota bacterium
CTTGTCGAGCGAACCGCTGATCCGGCCGCGCACCGTCGCGACCCAGGCTTTGGCCGCCTCGGCGGTCTGCTTGCCCTTCTCGACGTCCTTCTCGGCGAGCTTCGCGAGGCTCTTGTCGATGCGTGCGAGGCCTGAATCGAGGAAGCGCTGCTCGGATTCGAGCGCGATCACCGTGCAGCCGCCTTGGGCAGCCACCTGCACGATGCCGTGGCCCATCAAACCGCAACCGATGACACCGACCTTCTTGATCACCATGACGTATTGTCCTCGAAGAGAAAACGAAGCCGATTAGTGTGGTTTTGTGTGGAACGCGGTCGCGATCCCCAGGCCGCCGGAAATGCACAACGTGGCCAGGCCATGTTCGGCCTGGCTGCGGCGCATTTGCGCGAGCAGGGTCACGACGATTCGCGCGCCGGTGGCGCCAATGGGATGGCCGAGGGCGATCGCGCCGCCGTTGACGTTGACACGATCCATCGGAAGCTTCAACTCCTGCTGGCAGGCGAGCACCTGGGCGGCGAACGCCTCGTTGAGTTCGATCAGGTCGTAGGCCGCGACGGAAAGATCGTTCAGGCGCTCGAGGCGGCGCACGGCGGGCACCGGGCCCAGGCCCATGACCGACGGTTCGACACCAGCTTCGGCGCTGTGACCGAGGTACGCCAGCGGTTCTAGCCGGAGTTCGCGGGCCTTGTCAGCGCTCATGACAAGCAACGCAGCGGCGCCGTCGGTGATGCCCGAGGCATTGCCGGCCGTGACCGAGCCGTTCGTGGCATCGAAGACAGGTTTGAGCTTGTTCAGGTCGTCGAGCGTGGCCCCGTCGCGCGGATGTTCGTCCTTGAAGATCACGATGTCGCCCTTCTTCGAGGGCACGCGCACCGGCGCGATCTCATCGGCGAATCGATCTTCGCGGCGCGCGGCTTCGCACTTCTTCTGACTCTCGAGCGCAAACTCGTCCTGCGCGCGGCGCGAAATCGAAAGCTGCTTGGCCAGTTTTTCCGCGGTCTCGCCCATCAACATCTGCGACATCGGGCACAGGAATCCGTCCTGGTACATCGCGTCGACCAGCGGCGCGTGACCGAGTCGATAGCCCTGGCGCATTTGCGGCAGCAGGAAGGGCAGGCGCGTCATGCTCTCGGTGCCGCCGGCGATCGCGATCTGCGTGCGTCCGGCACGGATCGAGTCGGCCGCCAGGCAGAGCGCCTTCAAGCCCGAGCCGCAGGCCATGTTGACGGTCCAGGCGGCCGTCTCCACCGGTAGCCCAGCCTTGATCGCGACCTGACGGGCGACGTTCGGGCCTCCGCCGGCCTGGCGCGCGTTGCCGAAAATGAGTTCGCCAACCTCCGAGACCGGAACGCGGGAACGCTCGAGCAGCGCGCGGACGACGCTTGCGCCGAGGTCGGCCGCCGAAAGGTCCCTGAACCCGCCCATGAACTTCCCGATGGGCGTGCGCAGAGCGTGGGTGATCACCACGGTCGCACCGGTCGGTCGAGCAGGCGAAGCCATCGAAATGCGGGGGGCGCGGGGGTGGGGTTCGGGGAGCCGCACCCCCGACTTTTCAAGGGGTGCGGGGAGACTTTGGGGCGAACGAGGATAGGCGCCCCCCAAGATGTCCGCAAGGCGCGGCCGAGACCCCTGATCAGTGGACCGCTGAGGGCTTCGCGTACATTTCAGGGTTTGCGCGCGAGCTTGTATGTCCGATGATCCAGGAGTCGCCGGCGCGGGGATCCGACTGCCCTCTCCGGCGTTGGTCCAGCCATCCGAGCCAGCACCCTCTTGAACACACCTCCCCATGACTCCGAGTCCGAAACCCTGCAATCCGGCGCCATGCCGGGCTGCGCTGGGGCGGCTTCAGGCCAGGCTCAAATGGGCCAGGCCGAGGCCACGATTGCAGCGGAATCAGGGGCCCTCCAACCTGCGGGCAGCGCTCGAATCGCGCGGCAGCTTTCGACCCGGGCGCGCGTGCGCACCTTGATCGAGCTGCTCCAGGATCCTTCGCCGACGGTCTGGACCCAGGTGCGCCGCGAACTCGAGCGGCTCGCGCGACCTGCCGACTCGCAGTTGCGCCGCGCCTGCAACAACGATTCTCCGCTGGTGCGAGCTCGAGCCCGCGCGCTCTTGCTGACCCGTGGCCGGCGTTCGGTAATGAGGCGTCTGGTTTCATTCGCCAGCCGCCGCGAAATTTCGCTGGAGAGCGGACTCTTCTTGCTTGCGCGTCTCGAGCAGCCCGAGCTCGACGTGCGACCGTACTTGATGCAGTTCGACGCACTCGCGGCCGAAGTCCTGCGCCGCGTCGAGTCGCGTCCGCCGACGCTCGATCGTTCGCTGGCGCTGGTCGCCTATCTCGGCCAAGAAATCGGCCTGACCGGCGATCGCGAAGACTTTCACCATCCCGACAACATCTATGTGCACCGCGTGCTCGAGCGCAAACGCGGCATGCCGTTGACGTTGGCCG
>JAYUOR010000789.1:0-2446 GCA_043760765.1 Planctomycetota bacterium
CAGCGCGAACCCCGCGGGCAGCACCGGCAACGGACGCAGCATCAAGCCAGCGATCGCCGCAGATGGCAGCGCCGTCGCCTTCCAGAGTCAGGCGAATGATCTGGTCGGCGGCGACAACAATGCGGTGAGCGACGTGTTCATGCGCGACTTGCTGACGGGAGCAATCGTGCGCTGCAGCGTCTCGAGCGCGGGGATCGAAGGCGACCAGGCAAGTCTCGCGCCCTCGATTTCCGCAGATGGCCGCTTGATCGCCTTCCAAAGTGCAGCGTCGAACCTGGTGCTCGGCGACACGAACAATGTCAGCGACTGCTTCGTTCATGACCGCGTGACCGGCACGACCCGGCGCGTCAGCATCGACGCGCTCGGCAACGAATCCAACGGTGTGAGCGACGGAGTCAGCCTGTCGGCCGATGGTCGCTTCATCGCCTTTCGCAGCAGCGCAACGAATCTGGTTCTCGGCGACACGAACGCATCGCCCGATATCTTCGTCGTCGAACTTTCGAGCGGCGCGATCGAGCGTGTCAGCGTCTCGAGCCTGGGCGCACAAGGCAGCGGAGGGCCAGGCAGTGACCGCGCTTCGCTCTGTGGCGACGGAAGTTTGGTGGTCTTCGACAGCGCAGCGACCAATCTCGTCGCGGGCGATACCAACGGCGTGTACGACTGCTTCTTGCGCGAGCGCCTGACATCCACCACCACGAGGATCAGCACGTCGGCGCTCGCTGTCGAAGCCAACGGGCAAAGCGTCGAAGCAACGCTCTCGCAGGACGGGCGTTTTGTCTCCTTCCAAAGCGCGGCGTCCAACCTCGTCGCAGGCGACATCAATGCGCTCGACGACGTCTTCGTCAAGGACCTCTCGAACGGGACGATTGTGCGCGCGAGCCTTCCGGCACTCGGCGCCGAGGCGGACGGGCCCTGCGTTGCGTCCACGATTTCGGGCGACGGCCGCTGCGTCGTCTTTTTCAGCACGGCGACCAATCTCGTGCCGGGCGACACCAACGCAGTCACAGACGTTTTCGTGCGCGACCTGCTGCGCCAATCGACAGAACGCGTCAGCGTTTCCTCGAACGGCGCCGAAGGCAACGCGAATAGCCAATTCGCTGCGATTTCAGGCGATGCCCGCGCGGTCGTGTTCCAGAGTCGAGCCTCGAACTTCACAGCTCCCGACACGAATGCGGTCGAGGACATTTTCTTGCGCGATCGCGGCGCGGCATTCCGTTTCCCAGTGGCCTATTGCACGGCCAAACTGAACAGCCAAGGCTGCATCCCTTCCATCGGATCGAGCGGCGTGCCCAGCGCGGCCTCGACGAGTGGCTTCGTGATTTCTGCAACGCAGGTGCTCAATCACAAACCCGGCATCTGCCTTTATGGAGTCAGTGGGCGCGCGGCGACTTCATTCCAAGGCGGCACACTCTGCCTGCAACCCCCGATCAAGCGCTCCACGCTGGTGAATTCGGGCGGATCGCCGCCGCCCGCGCTGGATTGCACCGGAATCTATGCGCTCGACATCAGTGCATTCGCCAGCGGCGCGCTCGGCGGCACGCCTCTGTCTGGGCTGCGGCAACCTGGAACCTTGGTCGATTGCCAATGGTGGGGCCGCGATCCTGGGTTCACGCCCCCCCTGAACAGCTCGTTGTCGGACGCGCTGGAATTCCTCGTTGAACCGTGACCAGAGGCGCAGTCCTCACTCCCCATTTACGTCAGGAACCATCCATGTTGTCTCACATCGCCGCCGCTGTCGCTTTCTGCTCGATCATTGTCGCACCAGCGCCGGCAATGCAGGACGGAGGTTCGAGCGCCGAGCCGCTCTCGGGAGTTCGCGCGGGCTTCTGGTGGGCTGACTTTGACCGTGACGGGCTCGACGATGCGTTCGTGGTCGGCGCGGATGGAGCCGCGCGCCTGCTGCGCAATTCCGGCGACGGATCGTTTGCCGACGTCACGGTCCTGTCCGGACTTGACGGTCTAGGCGCCGCGAGCTTTGCGGCCTGGCAGGACTTCGATCGCGATGGCGCGCCCGAAGTCTTCGTAGGCACGCAATCAGGACCCGGCCACTCCTCGGTGATCACCCAAATCCGGCCAGTGATGGTCACCTGAAAACCGGCCAGTCGCGGGGAGGTTGTCCTCGGGCGACTGTCGACGACCAAGTCGTCGGACATCGCGTCGCTCACGCCCTGGGCCTGGGCCGCGGCGCGGAACTGATCCGCGAAGAGCGTTTCAACGGCAGCGGGAGCTCCGGCGACATGGATCCGCCGGACTCGTACACAATAGCGCCCACGCGCGTGACCTGGCGGAGTTGCAGAAGCGCCTGACGGCTCTCGAAGCACGGGCCTCCCCCGCCGCTGATTCGAGAGACGGTCGCTGACGAATGCGACCTATCGATCGGGAGTCGGAAGCGACTGCGCCTCCCGATCGCCGCGCACTACTTGGCGAGCATTTCCTTCAGGATCGG
>JAYUOR010000790.1:0-2440 GCA_043760765.1 Planctomycetota bacterium
GAAGGTCAGCGCGGGTTGATCGCGCCAGAAGTCGACGAAACCGCTCGCGCGCACGGGCTTGAACGAAAACTCCGTGAAGGGAACTTCGAACGCCTTGCCGCACAAGAGATTGCCGAGCAGGCTGCCGCCCGCCACAGGAAACGGCGTCACGCCGGAATAGTGCAGGCCCGAATACTCCGTACCCTCGATGCGCGGCCCGTAGCGGCGCACCAGTGCCTCGGAATCGGCCCACGAATTCAGCCCTTCGTCGAGCCAAGCCTCTTCGAACTCGTTGTTGCCGATCAGGCCGTAGACGAACTGATGGCCGCACTCGTGCACGGCGGTGGACTCAGATCCCTGAAACGCCTCGTCGCTGAACAGACTCGCACCGGCTGTGAACAGTGTCGGATACTCCATCCCGCCGGCTTGCGATCCGCCCCACGGCGGATCGACGAGCGTCACGCGCTCGAAGGGATATTCGCCGAACCACAGGCCGTAGAAGAACAGCGCGGTGCAGGTTGCCTCGAACTGGCGCTGCCACAGAGCCTCGCGCTCGGGCTGCATCAAGACCAAAACTTCCACGTCCGACAACGTGATGTCGCGTTCGGCTCCGAGCGCACGCTGCACGCGCGCAACCTCTTCAGGGAAACGCCTGCGCCATTCGTCGAAATGGAAAGTGGCCCGGCGAGCCTTGACGTCGGGATCGGCGGTCCAGGCGAAGTCGTGCACTAGCGGCGTGCGTCCCTGCGCATCGACGTGTGCGCGCTCCGCGGCCGAGGGCGCCTGAAAGCGCGTGATCACGCGATCACCACGACGCTCGGATGGCGACAGCGGCACCCCGGTCGCGAAGACGTGGCCCTCATAGCGCGCGGGCATTTCGAGCTTGACGTCGTAGGTGCCGAAGTTGCCGAAGAACTCCGAGCGCTCGTGAAACTCATGACAGTTCCAGCCGCGGCCCGCCTGGTACACGCCGAGCTTGGGGAACCACTGCGCGATCATCAGGAAGTCATCTTTGTATCCGGTGCGCCGGCGCACGCGCGGCAGCTTGGATTCCCAGCGAACAACGACTTCGACGGTCGCACCGGGCGCGAGAGGGCGGGCCAGGTCGATCGAGAACACGCTTTGATCTTCAGGCGATCCGCCGTCGGGCTGTCGATAGCGCAGGGTCGCGAGACGATCCTCGCCATCGACCAGCACGGAGGTCACACGCTGCCAGCCCCACTCCGAATCTTCGCGCGTGCCCGCTTCCACGCTGTGGCCGCGCAACTTGCCCTTCGACTCGCTCAAGAACGTGCTGCCGTTGTTCGAGAACGCGTTCCAATAAAGGTGGAACCACAAGTCGGGGACGGCGTCCGGCGTCGCGTTGGTCCAGACCTGAGTCACGCTTCCGTCCAGTCGCCGGCCTTCCTCGCGATACGAGGCCTCGATACGAGTGTCCATGCGCGCGGCCAAAGCCCCCTGGCGGTCACCCGGCACGGAGGCTGCCGAGACCCGCCCTAGGGGGCAAAGGGCGCAACAAAGCAGGATCCAGCGCGCCCAACCGCGATTGCCCATGGCCCCATCTTGCGCATCAGAGCCAGCTCTGTGCAAGGGACAGGCGACGTAACCCTTTGTGAAAGCGAGGATTGGGTCGTTGGGGACAGGTTGGAAGAAACTCCGCGCTCAAGTCGCAGGGCGGGCCTCCGACAACCTGGGCGAGGCACCCTCCGTGCCCGACCTGCCCGATCTGACCCAACTCTAGGGATGCGCAAATCTTGCGCACTCACTTCCGCCCCCCCGGCAGGCCGATAACGGAGATGACCTCAAGCCCTCCCTCAACGGGACGGAGAGAACGATCATGGAGATTCGAAACAACAGTGTCGGTAACAGTGGCTCTGATCAGATCGATCTGACCCGGACCAATCGTGATGCGCTGCGCGAGCGAGTCAGCGCCCCGCCCACCAACCCTAGGGCCCCTGCGGCCGATGGCGCCTCAGTGACGAGCGCCACCCACCTTGGCGTTGCCCGCGATCGCCAGGCGCAGGCTAAGTCGCTTCACAAGCGCATCCACGGAGCCCGCGAGCGCTTTGCCGCCTCCGTTCACAAGCGCATCGAAGGCGCGCGGGAGCGCTTCGCCGCCGGCCAGGTGAAGACGGATGAAGTCTCGGTTTCGAGCAGCGCCCAGGAGCTGGCCGAAACGGCGATCGCCCCGCGGCCTCAGGATGTCGACGCGGCCGTGCGCACGCAGCGCGTCAGCGATCTCAAGTTGCAGCACGAACAAGGCAAACTCGACGTCGACAGCATGGTGGCCGAAGCGGCCTACCGCATGCTCGGCGGGGAGTAGCCGGCAGCGAGCGCGCGAGCGCGGCAAGGCACACGGGCGCGCGTCGCCCAATCGAAGCAGGCCGGCCCTGGATCAGGGTCGGCCTGCGGCTTTTTCCCGGCCTGTCCGCTCAGCGCGAATTCGACGCTTGACGTTCGC
>JAYUOR010000791.1:0-2438 GCA_043760765.1 Planctomycetota bacterium
GTTGTCGTCTCAGCGCTTGGCGTCACGGCAGGGTTGTCCCACTGGGCCTTGTTGGCCTCCCACCATGCCAGCCAGGTGCGATTCGAGTTTCCCTGATCCATGCCGGTCAGGTCGGTGAGCGCGCTGCGCACCAGGCGCGCTTCACTGGCATAGCTGACGACGTAGCTGCCCAGCACGCGCGCATCGAGGACCGCGCCTTCGACCAGCACATTGATCTGCGGATCTGCGATCGAGGATCCGTTGGCGACCTCGACGTCGAAGTCCTGGATATAGGCGGTCTGCGTTCCGATGTAGATCGAACCGCTCGAGCCGGCCGACGGTCTACCCGATTGGATCGCCGAGTTGACGCGTCCGAGGTGGGCCATCAGCGGCTCCACCGTCGAGGGGTAGGCCATGGCGCCAAGGGCTTGAATCGAGTTCTCTCGCAGGCGCGGATTGACGGAACTAAGGGCTTTCAGCGCAGGCCCGGCCACACTGGGGTCGTGCACATCGCGGAGCGCGCGGGCCGCTTGCGCGCGCACTTCGTCGGAACCGTCGAGGACCGAGCGATTGATCAGTTCCTTGACGTCGTCGACGCGCAGATTCTTGCCGGGATAGATTCGGCGCAGCGCGAGCGCCGCAAGCGCGCGCAGTCGCGGCGAGTGGGAGACGAGTTGCGCGCGCAGTTCGGCTCGAAGTTCGTCGTCCGTCCCGCCGCAAGCGAGGCGTTGGATCGCGATCTCGCGCAGCGTGGGCGACGCATTCGCGGCGGCGCGCATCACGGACACGGTCGGTGTCTCGCTCGCCAGTGCGCTGTCGATGACGCCGATTCGAAGTTCAGGCGCGATGCGCGTCAGCACACTCAACGCCTGCGCCTGATCGGGGTCCGAAACAAGCACGCGATCGAGTTGGGTCAGCGCTTCGGCGGTGAGTCCTTGGCGCAGCATCCAATCGGCGAGTCCGACGCGCTTGCTGCCCTGCTCCGAGCGCGGCACGCCGCCGATCTGCGCTTCGAGCCGCTTGGCGTCGGCGAGCGCATCGCGCTCGAGGATCGCGCGCACAACTATGGCCTCAGGCAGACTTGTCCATTGGTTGCGCTGCTCCTGAATCTCCCAGCCTGTACTGGCATGGCGAGAGCGGACCCGCAGGACCTTACCGTCCGCGAGGGTCAAGAGCCGCGCGGCCTCGTCGGCGACCGGCGCGGTTTCGGCAGTGGGGGCCAAGGGAAGCTGCCCGACTCCCTCGACCTGGGCCGAAGTGGACGTCGCGAGCAGCGCCAGGAACGGAATCAGGCCGAAGGAATTTGTGGCGTGTTTCATGTGACGGGAGGCTCGCAGGAAGTGGTGTCCCAAAGGTTAGCTCGCGCGCTGGTTGCAATTACCGAATGCTCGCTCGGCCTTGGGTAAGGCCTAGGCCATGCGCCGGGAACGAGGAAGGCGCTTCGGGAGCCGAGTTGCAATGCCCCCTGCGTTCATGGGAGTTACCTGGTCGGGCGTGTCGAGGTGAACGGGGGGGCTGCCCCGTACCGTGCTCGCACGGAATCCGTCTGCCTGGCAGCCGCCCCCTTCCCTCCCACGATCAAGGTCGTTGAAGACATCTGCACCACCCGAATTCCCCGAGCGGCAGGCACGCAAGCCGCAGGGCGGAGTCTTCACGACCCGCGCCCGCCCCAAGCTCGCTGTGGGCCAATACCTCGCGATTTTCGTGCCAGCGATGCGCGGCCGCCACCCGGGAGGTCTCCGCGCGGGCTCCAAGGGTGCCGGCGAGTCCGCCCGGGGCTCGGAGTCTCGCGGTTCTTGCCGTCGAGATCACGGGGGCCGCCAGGTGATCGGACCGTGGTCCCCCGTCGAGACCCAGGGGATCCCTCGACGGTCGAGCTCGGCCGAGATCTTCGGGCGTCCGGGTGCGCTGATCCAGACTCCAGCGGGTTCCAGGGCGTCCAGGAGCGCGCCCAGATGGCCTGCGTTGGATCCGTGGTGCGGCGCCAGCAGCCAACCTCCACGGTGCTCGCGCAGCCCGTCGCGCAGGCCGAGGGGCCAGCCGTCTTCCACCGCATCGCCTGTCAGCAGGATCGGAACCCCGTCGAGCGTTAGGAGCAGGGAGCGCGAGCCTTCGTTGCCTTCAATCTCGCTACCGCGCAGCAGGCTGATCGACAGGCCTGGCGAATCTTCCAAAAGCTGGAACTTACCTGCGGAGGAGTCGAAACGTTGGCAAGTGTGCGGAAGGCGCTCAGCCAATGGTGCGGGTAGCGCACCTGCCCATTGGACCGGCGGAGCGCGTTCGAGCACCCAGCGCAGTCCGGCGGAGTGGTCGCTGTCGTTGTGCGAGAGCACGACCTTCGTCCGCTCGACCTCCCATGCGCGCAGCAGCGGCGCGAGAGCGTCCTGGGCGACGCGCGAACGGTCGCGCGAGCCGCAGTCGAATATCCAGCACGGCTCGCCTGGCGCGCGGAACACGAC
>JAYUOR010000792.1:0-6135 GCA_043760765.1 Planctomycetota bacterium
CGCAGTTCGACCAGACCCGGCTTGAGCGCCGCGCCGACTTCCTTGGAGGACTCCCAGATCTTGCGCCGACGTGCGAGATCCTTCTCGGTGCGCAGTCCCCCATCGATTTCATTCGGCGAAATATCCTTGCCGTCCATCTTGAACGTGAAGCCGTACATCTTCTCGGTCTGCGCGGCTTCGGCGGCGATGCGCTGCTTGACGAGTTCAGGTTGGGTCTGCGGCTTGTCGGCCGCGGCGAAAAGCACTTTGGCGATCTGCTTCTCCTGCAGCGGCGTCAGGTCGGTCTTGCGCGCGAGGAACTTGCGCGCGGCTTCGATGTTGGCAATCGAACCTGTGAACGCAGCCATCGCTTCGTTCGCAGCGGTCGTGCGCTTCGAATTCGTGTCGTCGCCTTCGACGATGTGCGTGTTCGAGGCCCACTCGGCTTCGCTCGAAGCGGTGTAGAGCGTCTGGAAAGTCTTGGAGTAGTCGTCGAGGAACTTTTGAGCTTCCAGCTGGAACCCTGTAGTCGCACTGCTCGGCGCTTTCGGATCACTCGAAGCGCAGGCAGAAAAAGCGGCCGTGGCAACGAGGGTCGTGAAGACAAGAGTTTTTTGCATGGGGGGGGGTCAACGTCCAAGAGAGCGGGTGCGCGAGAAGAGGAAGTTGGCGGTGTGGTCCGGCTTTCCATTCACCCAGGCGACCCAGTCTGCGCCGAGTTGATCCTTGCCGATGGGGTAGAGCCGGACATTGTGCATCACCAACTCGTTGGGGCTCTTCCAGTTCGTGGCGTCGCGGAAGGAAAACGAGGCCATCGTTTCCGGTGACTTCGTGAACGAATCGAGTTCCATGCGCGGCTGATTGCCCTGGCTGCAGTAGTGCGTCATCAGCAAGCGATCCCGGTCCATGTGATACATCGAGATCATCTCGTGCGGCGAGCCGACGTGAAGTCGCTCCATGACCGCCGAGCCGCCAGAGACGTCTTCGTAGCTGACGTCGACAGGGGTCGTCTGCTCGCCGCTCTTCGAACTGCCATGCCACCTTCCGGCGAGCGATTTCAGCATCTCAAAGGCTTGCGCGGACTGGGCGGGGTCAGGGGCCGGTTCATGCTGCGTGCTGACGCAAGCAGAAAGCAGTGAAGCACTGGCGATGGCGAAGATCGTCGACTTCATGATGGTTCTTGGGAGCGGGTTGAAGGACCTAGTTGACGGCGAGCGCTTGTGTGTAGTCGATCTCGTACGGCGGCATTTCGCCCCCCGGTCCGACGAGGTAGTGCTCGAGCCACTGCAGCATGCGCAAGTTGTAGTCGAAGCGCGACGCTGCCTTGCGATTGCCGTGACCTTCGCCGGGATATTGGACCAGCCGCACTTTCGCGTGACCGCGCAATTTCAGGTGCCGATAGAGTTCGCGCGATTGTCCGGGATTGACGCGCGGATCGTCCTTGCCGCCCAGGATCAACAGCGGCGTGTTGCACTTGTCCGCGTAGTAGATCGGCGAGCGCTCGAGCATCTTCGCCCAGTCCTC
The DNA here is from genome assembly GCA_043760765.1 of Planctomycetota bacterium. Lineage (GTDB taxonomy): Bacteria > Planctomycetota > UBA1135 > UBA1135 > JADJQU01. The sequence continues at coordinate 1,504 of JAYUOR010000792.1, forward strand.
CCAAGGATGCGTGAGTGTGTGCACCATGAACTCTTCATTGGGAATGTCCGTAGTGCCGAGCTTCGAAATCTTGTCTGAGATGCCGACGAACATGACTCCCGCGGCGAAACGCTCGGAGTACTTGGTGCACAGCCACGCGGTCGCGTAACCACCGTAGGATCCGCCAGTGACGCCGACGCGCTTGGAATCGACCAACCCCATGCCGACCAAGTAGTCGACGCCGTCGATCAGATCGTCGAACTCCGCTCCTGCAGGATCGCCTTGACTCGACTTGGCGAAGACGACACCGCGGCCGGTGCTGCCGCGGTAGTTGACGTGCAGCACCGCAAACCCGCGCGCCGCGGCCATCTGCCCGGGACTGGAATAACCGGTCAGCCAACCGTTCGACTGACACGCCTCTGGTCCGCCGTGCACGTTGAGGATCAACGGATAGCGCGTACCCGGTTTCTCGTCCAAGGGCCGGATCAAGATGCCCTCGAGTTCGGTGACCTTGTCGCGTGCCTTGAAGCGCACAACTTCCTGCAGCGCCATGCGCACTTGGTCGAGCTGTGGATTCGAGCGCGTGCGGCGCTGTGCGGAGACGTCGCCCGCGCGCAGCGTGAAACAGTCGGCCGGGTGGGCAGCTGTGCTGCCGATCAGCGCCAGCATTTGACCGCTCTGCGAGCTCGAAAGGTCCGTCATCACCGCACCACCTGGCCCAAGCAACTGCGCGGGCGCGATCCCGGAATCCGGCGTACCCAGCGTGCCAACGAAGCTCCACACGCCCTGCGCGGCAACGTACGCGAGACGCTGCTTGTCGATCCAAGCCAGCCGTTCGACGTGTCCCGCGTAGCCGGGCAACAGATCCGTGAACGTACCGCCGGTGCTCGCGGCGCAAAAGACGCGGCCGGCGGCGGTGTCGCGCTCGTCCGCCGCCGAAATGCACGCGATCCAACGGCCGTCCGGACTCCAGCTGATCTGCCCGAGCTTGCCTGGGTTGTCGAAGCGCGCCACGATTGCGCCGCTCTTCGAGTCGACGATCCCCACGCGGCTCTTCATCATTTCGTCGTCGACCAGCGGCGTCGGCGAAAGCGCGAGCGCCAGTCGATCGTCTACGGGACTCCATTGGATCTGGTTCACACTCTCCTTCAGCTCGAGCGGCTTGGGATCCTTGTTCACGCCGAAGAGCTCGAGCACGTAGACCTGTGGGAGACGGAAGTCCTCTTCGTAGACCTCCTGCTTGAAACCCTTGTCGCCGGCTTGCTTGTGCTTCGAACTTTCGGGCGCCGTCGCGATCACCGCAGCGCGCAATCCGTCCGACGAGAGCGAGTAGGCAGTGAGCGCTGTCTCCAAACGCGCCGCGCCGCGTGCTTCACCACCGTCGACCGATATGCCATAAAGCGAGACCACTTTGTCGTCCGCGCGCTTTTCCAGGAAGAAAAGCGTTTTGCCGTCGCGCGAGAACTGGACACTCGAGACGCCGCTCTTGCCACCGACGAAAGTGCGATCGGTGTTCTGCGCGAGGTCGAGCACGTGCAACTCGGTCCATGGACCGCCGTCCTCCTCCAGCATGGGTTCGCGCGGGACACTGAGCGTGTAGGCCAGCCGCGAGTCGTCGGGCGACATGACGCTGCTCGACACGCTGCGCAGCCGCGCCACCCGCGCGGGTGTCATCACGCTGTCCTGCAGTGCCGACCTGCTGGGAACGGGAAAGGCTGGAACCAGCGCGAGGAAGATCGTCAGCATGGCGAAGGGCCTGCGGCAATGCTCGTGAACGGGATCATGGCGTTCCGAGGATAGCTACGCCCGCGTCGCAGTGCGACCATGACGGATGCGCGGCGGCTCGCGACGCGTTCAGCTTGCGAAAGGAACTGCAAGGCCGGTGCCGCGGCGACGCCGGGGCGGCCACAAGGCATGCATGCGTCGAGCCGCGCGCGCTGCGTCGTCGCTTGATGTCGAATCGGCCGACAGTTCCGAGTGCGCTGTTGCAGGAGTGCTGCGCCTGGCGGATGGACGACCCTGCACGCAAAGCTCGTCATCGATTCGATTGTCAATACGGAAACGTTCCCCGAAGGGCGGGCATTTCTCCCCGGCCCAGCCGACGCAGGTTCCGGTCTATGTGCATGAGACGGTGTCGGGGCGGGCACTGTCGGCTTTCGTTCACATTCACCTACACGAAGATGACGATCATGTTTTCCAAAACGCGAACTCTCCTCAGCACTCTGCTCGTCGTGGCCGGTCTTGGCACGTCCGCCGCCGCGCAGAATCACTACATCCTCGACGACGGCGTTCCGAACTCGGGCCTCTCGTACGGACTGCCCACGGATTACGGCTGGTTCCAGTATTTCACGACGGTCGGTTCGACGGATCTGATCACGAACGTCCAGGTGATGTTCCAGCCGGGGATGATCCCGGATCAGACGCCGATCACGCTGTGCGTCTGGGAAGACCCCAATGACGATGGCGATCCTTCGGACGCGATCCTCGTCGCGCAGGTGCCCGGCGTCGTGCCGTCGGTTGGCGGCTATGCCTACACGACCTATCCCGTGCCGAACCCGGCAACGGTTCACGGCACGTTCTTCGTGGGCGCGTACCTGACGACGGATGGATCGTTCGGCACGATCTCGCTCTTGGACTACGACACGCCCTTCACCCACCGCGCCTACTTCGCCACGGACGCGCCGGGCTTCTTCGATCCGGCTCAGTTGTCGTCGAGTTTCTACAACCACATCGAGATCCTCGGAGCGGGCATCCACGGCGTCTTCATGCTGCGCGCGGATGGATCGGGCACTCCGCCGATCGCGTACTGCACGCCGAAGCTCAACTCGGTCGGCTGCACGCCGCAGATCGGATCGCTCGGTTTCCCGAGCGCGACTTCGGGCGCGGGCTTCTTCATCCAGGCGACGAGCGTGCTCAATCGCAAGCCGGGCATCCTGCTCTACGGTTCGAATGGGCGCGCGAGCGCTCCCTTCTTCGGCGGCACTCTGTGCCTGGCGACGCCGATCCTGCGCACTCCCCCGCAGAACTCGGGAGGAACTCCGAGCGGGACGAACTGCACGGGCGTGTACTCCTTCGACTTCAACGCTTGAAACATCAGCGGCGGCGGGCCGCACCTGCCGGCGGGCACGCTGGTCGATGCGCAGTATTACTCGCGCGATCCTGGATTCGCTGTTCCGAACAACGTCGGGCTGTCCAACGCGCTCGAGTTCACGATGCTGCCTTGAGTTTGCTGGGACTCAAGGCTTGCGAGCGGGCCGCTCTGTGTGGGCGGCCCGCTCCTATTGGCGGGTTGGACGAGTAGCATGCTGCCGTGAAAGCACTGGCATTTGCAGCGGCCCTGGCGCTCGTCCCACCTACGCAGGTCACGCTGCACAGCGACTTGAGCGACCTCGAACGCGCGAGCGGTTGGGTGTCGATGAGCGATGAATCGAACCTTGCTGCGTGGGGAAAACCATCGGAGGGTTGGATCCTGGATGGGCGGGGCCTGCGGCGCGAAGCAACGGCGAAGTCGTCTCTCGCGTGGAGCGAGGCGCTCGCCGAGTTCGAAATCGATTTCGAATGGCGCGAATCGCCGACGGCAGAGAGTCCCTGGCTATCCGGCCGTCTAGTCATGCACCGCGACAACAGCGCGCTGGCGCTACTCGGCGAGACGCGGATCGTTCACGCGGCGGACAGCGATTTGCCTTCGTTTCGCGCGGGGCCCTTCGAGTTGACGCCGGCGCAGACGAAGCCCGGCTGGCATATCTCGCTGATGCCCGGCAACACGGTGATCGAATTGCGTTCTCTTCATTTGCGCGACCGTTCGAAGGAAGTCGGCAAGCAAGTCGAAATCTTCGACGGCAAGTCGCTGAACGGCTGGCGCGCGCTCGGCGACGCGAAGTACACGGTCGAGAACGGCGAACTCATCGGCGAAGTCGGCGGCGGCTCGCAGAGTTTCCTGCGCACGGAAAAGGAATTTGGCGATTTCATCTTCGAAGTCGAGCTCAAGAACGATCAACCGGGCAATTCCGGTATCCAGGTGCGCAGCCACGAGAACGAGCAGAAGCGTCTGTTCGGCTACCAGATCGAGATCGATCCCTCCGCGCGCGCATGGTCCGGTGGTCTCTACGACGAGGCGCGCCGCGGCTGGCTCGACGATCTCTCCGACAATCCGCGCGGCCGCGCAGCGTTCAAGAACGGAGAATGGAATCGCTATCGCATCGAGTGCATCGGTCCGTGGATCCGGGCCTGGGTCAACGATGTGCCCACGGCGGATTACCTGGACGCGAAGGATTTCGAGGGTGCGTTCGGGTTGCAGGTTCACTCCGGCAAGGACACGAAGATGCGCTGGCGGAACTTCCGATTGCGGGAGTTGGGCAGGTCGCGTTGGGTTCCCTTCGATCCCAAGGCGCTCGACAGGTTCTTGCCCGGCGCTGACGGTCGGCTCACGAACGACGAGACGCGCATGACAGGTGTCAGCCTCGACCAGAACGGCGGCTTGGACTTGATCTTGCGCTACTCCCACGATGACTTTGAGTCTTCGCCCGACTCGCCACTCGAGAGCATCCGTATGCTCGGCCCTAAATGGGAATTGACCGTTCCGCTGCGCGAGCTTGCCTTGAAGGGGAACGAAGTGATCCTGCTCTGCCATCCGCCGCGCATGGCGATCGAGGT
>JAYUOR010000793.1:0-6117 GCA_043760765.1 Planctomycetota bacterium
TGCAACTTCTCGAGCGCCGCATAGGACTCCATCGCCTTCTTGAACGAGCCCGGGCTGCCGCGGAACTTGTCGTGGAACTCGCCGAGTCCGTCGAGCGAAAATTCGGCCGCGAAGATCTCCAGCTCGTCTTCCTCGAGCGTGCGCGAGATCTGATCGACCATCTTCTCGGTGAAGTAGGCGTTGGTCGGCACGTAGATCTGGCGCGTCTTGTTGTGGCGGATGAACTGACGGCAGATCTCGGAGAATTCCTTGCGCAGGAAAGGCTCGCCGCCGGACAGGTTCAGGTTCTCGATGCGGCCGAGCTGGCGCGAAAGGCTGAACAGCTCTTCCTTCGAGAGGTCGTCCTTGCGGTTCAGGTTGGACCAGTAGAAGCAGTGCTCGCAGCGCTGATTGCAGATCGAGTTGATGAACAGGATCAAGAACGGCGGGCTTGGAAGCTCCGCGTAGTTCTGGGCCGTGATCCGCGCGTGACGGACAATGCGATCGAGCACTTTCATGGTGTTCCTGACAATGTACCCGGTCGAACTCAGTCTTCGACGACGTGACTCTTGAACTGCTCGCGAAATCGCGCCCATTTCGCACGGTCGAAATTCGCGCCGTCGAGGCACTCGACCGCGGAATAGGCCATGAACAGCGCGTGGTGCGTGTTGTCGTGGGCGAACAGCCCCTGACGCCCATAGGAGATCAGCTCGGGCAATTCCCCCACCCAGCGATCGAGCCGCGCGAGCGGTTCCTCGTAGCCGTTGAGGTAGATCGGGTAGGCCTGCCCGAGACGGCGCGTGATCACGGCGCGCGGTGGACAAGGCAACGGTATGCCGGCGTTCTTCAAATCGTCGGCGACGAGTTGGCCCAGTTGCTCGTCGCTCATCGACCAGTGCCCGTCGCCGACGGTGCAGGGCAATTCGGCGCACAGCACGGTCGCGTCCGCGGGCTTGCTCAGCGCCGCGTAATTCTTGGGCTCGGAGAGCCGCGTGATGCGCGTGTCGGCGCCAGGAAAATAGTGCGCGTCGAATTCGGTGAAGCGCGCGAGCGGAATCTGCAGGTAGACCAGGATCATCGCGCGAAACTGCGTGCGGTTGCCCGCGTCGAGCACGTCTTGCGGCGCGCTCGGCCGCAGCGCATTCGCCAGAGCCGTGATCGGGATCGTCGACCAGACCTGATCAGCCTCGATCACCTCGCGCGCGCTAGCCCTCGCGGACTCGCCGCTTTGCACCGTCGCGCGCCATGGTCCGGCGAGCGGGCGAGTCAGTTCCAGGAGTTGTGTCTGCACGCGCAAGCCTGCACCGGCGCGCAGTGCTTCCGCCGCATACGCTTCGCTGATCGCGCCGAAGCCGCGCCGTGGATAGAAGAAGCGGCCGGCACCCGGCTTCTTCATGCCGGGCACGGCGCCGAGAACTTTGCGCAGGAGCTTGCCGAAGTTTCCCGCCGAAACGCGCCGTCGCGCCTGGATCCCGGAGAGCTCTTCGGGCGCGCGGCCCCAAAGCTTCACGGCGTAGGGGAAGTAGAAGTGCTCGCAGATCGTGGCCCCGAGGTTTGCGCGCAACACGCTCGCAAACGTGTCGCCCTCCGGCGGCGCTCCCGGCAACTTTTTGCGGATTGCATCGGCGAGACTGCCGAGCGCGAAACTCTTGTCGAGCCGAAGCAGGAGATCGTGCGGCTTCAGCGGAAAGTGGATCCACTTGCCGAGCAACCGAATCCGCCCGTGGCGCGGCCGGTCCAGCAAGTCCGCGCCAAGCAGGGCCTTGATGTCGGCCATGATGTGCGCGTCCGTCGCGGGGTGCAGGCGGTGGCTGCCGTAGTCGAGGCGTTGCCCGAAGGCCTCGAACGAGCCTGAATTCCCGCCAAAGGTGGCGCCGCGTTCGATCAGCGTGACCTCGGCCTTCTGTTGGCGCGCGAGCTGCCAGGCCGCGCCGACGCCCGCCGGTCCGCCGCCGAGGATCAGGATGCGCGGCCTAACCATGCCGCCCCTCCGCCGTGCGCGCTTCGCTGAGCAACGAGCCGTGCCCCGCGCCCGTGCGCGCGCTCTTGCGCAGGCCGAGCACGAACCAGACCAGTCCTCCGAACAGGCCGCCTGAGTAGACCACCGACTGCCACAAGAGCGACGCCGCGATGCCCTGTGCCGGCGCGACACCGGCGAGACCTAGCAATCCGCCCAAGGTCGCTTCGCGAAGGCCAAGTCCGCCGAAGCTGATCGGCGCGAGCGTGATCGCCTTGGTCAGTGGCACCGCCAGGAACCAGTACGCGAGCGGCACGTCGATGCCGATCGCGCGGCCGAGCCAGGCGTTGAGCAACACGAACCAGGCCTGAATCGATAGGCTCAGCGCGAATACACCCAGCGCGGCCGTGGGCCGCCTGGCGATGCGGCGCATCGAGACCATCATGCGCGAGATCGGTCGGCGCAATTTGCGCGGCCAGCGCGCGAGCCTCATGCGCAAAAGGAGCGGCAGAAAGATCACGGCGCCTACGACGGCCACGATCGCTCCGACCTGGATCACCTGCCCGTACCAACCATCGACGGTCGCCTGGGAGACGAGCGCGCCGAGCACGATCAACGCGAGCAGCGCGAGCGTGTCGATCAATCGCTCGGTCAGGCCGCCGAAGATGCAGGCCTCGAGGCGCCCGGTCAGCTTGCCCCCGAGCCAGGCCTTGAGCGCGTCGCCGCCGACGATGCTGGGCAGGAAGAGGTTTGCGAAGAGACCGGCGCCGTAACATTGCACGGAATCGACGCGCGCGAGCCCGGCCTCGCCGAGGTTGACGTTGAAGCGCCACTTGAAAGCACCAAGCGTGTGTCCCGCGAGGAACGCGATCCAGACGCCGAGCCACAGCGTCGCGTCGAGGGCGCGAACCGCGCTCCACATCTGCTGCGCCTTTTCCTCCTGGTAGTGGAAGGCGAAGAAGACCACCGCCGCGAGCAGCAGCAGCGAGACGGAAACCTTGACCCAGGGCTTCACGAGAGTCCCCTCCCCGGCCGAGGGGGAACCTTGGGGGCATGGTTCTGCGGGCGATAGTAGGAGGGCAAGGCGCGGTCCAAGAGGGGCGAGCGTAACCGTCTCGACTGTGTCAGCGCCTGACCTTGACGACGATCTCCCCGCCGCGCTCCGTGCCGTAGAAGACTTTTTCCTCGCGGTATTCGCTGCAGAGCCGCGCCCAGGTGTCGGGTTGGACCGCGGCGAGGTGCGTGGGCATGGTCAGGATCACCCAAGTTTCGGACTTGCCGCGTTCGAAGTCCATAAGTGCTTGTAAATTATTGACTTGCGTCCACGGCCGCCGTTGGTGCTCCAGCAGGGGCAGGTTGGCCATCTCCAGGGTGGCCACCGATCCCGGCGGCGCGTGCGCGAGCACGTACTCGGCCGCGGCCTCGAAGTCCTGTTTTGGACCGAAAACCCGCGGCAGGGTCGCGGCGCTCGCCAGGCAAAGCAGCGCCCCCACCCCTGCGCTGAGTTTCGGCCGCAGCCCCAGCGCCGAACCGCGCGCGAGCAGGCCGGCCAGTTCGGCGAGGCCGCGCAGCGTGAGCAGCACGCCGAAGCCCGCGCTGAAGAAGAAGAAACGCGGCCAGAGATTGTGGCCCTGCAGCACCACGACCGCGCAGGTCAGCAGCGCCGGCAACAGGAACACGGCGAGCAGCGCGAAACTCTGTCGCGCATAACTCCACAGTCCGAGGCCGAGCACCAGCGCGCCTACGATCAACGCGAACCAACCTCCAGGCAGACCCGCGGCAAGGCCCGACGCGGTCTCGCGCATCAGCCAGAGCGGATGGCGCCAGTGCGTCTCATGCCCCTCCATCGAGGGCCCGGCGAGTGTATGCACGAACTGCGGCAGCACCAGCGCGTAGCCCCACAGCGAGAGCGCGCCCGCGAAGACGAATCCCCACAGCGGCTGCCAACGATTCTCTGCTGCGCTTTGGCGCCGCAGGCAGAGCAGCGCCCAGATGGCGAAATGCGCGACGACCACGAACACCGCCGTCGCGTGCATCCAGACACCGAAGGCCGCGGATGCGCCGTAGAGCAGCGGCAACTTCATGTCCGTCGCGCGCCGCTGCCAGAGCATCGAGAGGAATGCCCCGCTCGAGATCAAGGTCGCGAGGAACATGCCGGTGTACCCGCGCGCGTCCTGGGAAAACCACACGTGATGCGAGGAAACCGCGAGGAAACCTGTGGCGATCAACGCCTCGGAGCGCGGCGCGACGAGCAGCGCGAAACGCCACAACGCCCACAGACTCGCGGCCCCAAGCAGCACGGCCGGCAGTCGCAGGGCCCAGGCACTGGAGCCGAAAGCGTGAATCGAAAGATTGGCGAGCACGGTGTACGCCAGGTGGTTGTTCTGCGTCTCGTAGGAACTGACCGCGCGCGAGAGGCTCGCGTCTCCGTAGCGCACCAGCGTGTCGATCTCGTCGAACCAAAGCCCTGCGTTCAAGTCGTAGCAGCGCAACGCGAGACCGATGAGACAAGCAGCGATCGCGATCGCGCACAAGCGCGCACTCGGCGCTTCATCGACGCTTTTTCCGCGCTCGAGCAACGCGTCGGTTTCGCTCCCGCGCGGCCGGAACACGTCGGCCGCGATCCACACGAGCCCGAGCCCGGCGGTCGCGAGCTTCCAGATCGACATGCCCATGGCCAGCGCTTCGACACCCGCAGCCGAATCCTGCGCGAAATAGTTCGCCGCGGTCTGGGCCGGCAGCGCGAGCCCCAGTGCGACGAGTGTCAGCCCCGCGATCAGCGGCAGCGGGCGCGGGCGAAACGAGCGGGATTGCACGTTGAAGAAGTTCTAGCGCGCGGAGTCGAACGAATACACGGCGGTCTGATTCAATGCACCTTGCTGGTGCTCGTTCGCGCAGGATTCGGCGCGCTCACGTCAGCAAGAGGCGGCCAGACCAGACCGTTACGCCACTTCGACAATTCTCGGCCGAAGCGCAGGCGCAGCAGCTTGGTGAAGAACTCCCAGGCCGTGCTGCCGCGCACGTGCGAAAGGCCGTTGCCGCGCATGCGCGCAAAGACGTTCATCTCCAGGACGCGCACGCCCATGTAGTGGGCCTTGACCATCAATTCGGGATCGAGGAACCACTGCCTCGACTGCAGATCCATGGCGAGCAACACCTCGCGCGGCACGATCTTCGGACTGCCGTTGACGTCGATCGAACCTAGTCTGGGATAGAGGATCCAGACGAACGCGTTGTAGAAAATCGAGACGACCTTGCGCAGCGGTCCGTCCATGCGAAAGCGCCGCCGGACCTTGCCCAGGCAGCGCGGTTCCGTGAATTTCACGGCCTCGAAAAGTCGCGCGACGTCCTCGGCGTCGACCTGCCCGTCGGCCGGAATGATTCCGATCCAAGGCGCGCGGCAGACCGGGATGGACTTCAGGATGCCGTTGCCATAGCCCTCGTTGGGTTCGACTCGGTGATAGACCACAGGCATTCCCGCGGCGGCGAATCCGCGCAGGATTTCTCCGGTCTTGTCGCTGGAACCGTTGTCGCAGCCGATCAATTCGAGGCGGTGCCCGGCCTTCTCGAAGGCCCCAACGAGCTGTGGAATCGTGTACGGGATCGCGGCCTGCTCGTTGTAGCAGGGCACGATCAAGGACAGCTCGGGATCGCCGGGAACGCCCATTGGCAGGACGAGCCTAGCGCCCAGGCGTGCTTGGCGCACGCGCCAGCACGACAGCAGCTTCGACTGCGCGGCGCAAGTCTCGAGCGAACATCGGGCGCGTGAACTTGACCAGGCCCGCGGAGTCAGGGCCCGACCAGATACTCCAACGCGTCCGACAGCGAGACGTTATTCGGCGGCGCAAAACCCTGATCGCGTCCCCAGAATTGACAATCGACCGTCGTGCCGACGACGGAAAGCAGAGGCGCTGGATTGCCGCCCAATGCGCCGACCGCGAAGGCGTTCATGTCGATCGCATACACGCCAGAACAATCGAGCGGCGGCGCCGGATTCCCGCCGGAGTTCAGCGGGACGCTGCGCTTGATCGGCGCATTGAGGCAAAGGACTCCGCCAAGGAACGGAGTGGAGGCCTGTCCCGAAGTGCCGTACAAAAGCAGACCCGGTTTGCTGTTCAGGTTGTTGATCGAGCGGACCAGATATCCGGATCCGCTCGTCGCGCTCGCGAGCCCCGTGGAAA
>JAYUOR010000794.1:0-17556 GCA_043760765.1 Planctomycetota bacterium
CTGCCTGGCCGCTGAGCACCATTTTCCGAGCGCGACGCGGCATCGCCGAAGCGCGCTCGGCCGCAGCAGGGACTTTTTCAACGGGCTGCTAGCGGCGCGCGAGGTAGTTCAGCATGTTCGCGCGGCTCAGGCGGATGTGCTCGGCCATCCAGGCCTGCGCCGCTGGACCGTCGCCCTTGGCGAGCAGACGCACCAGGACCAGGTGCTCGCGCCAGGAATGCGCGGCATCCGAAAAAGTGATCGACTGCTTCGCGGCACGGCGGAATTGAAAACTGACCAAGAGGAAGCGCATCTCGTGCGCGATCTTCGCGAGCCAGCGATTGCGCGCGGCGTGGATCACTAGACCGTGGAAGCGTTCTTCGTCGTCGACCCAGCGTTGCAACTGGGTTTCGCTCAAAGTCGCATTGCTCTCGCCGACGTGATCACCCTCGCCGCGCATCGCGCGCACGATCGCGAGCCAGTCGTCGCACACGCCCTTCAATTGTTCGATTTCGTCGGGAGTGATGTGGCGCGCAGCTTGTGCCGCAGCGAAGGGCTCGAGCGCCTCGCGCAGGTCGTAGATCTGCGCGATGTCCTCGGCGTCGGGGCGCTTGACGAACGCGCCTGAACCGCGCACGTACTCGACCAGGCCTTCGCTGGCCAGTCGATTGATCGCCTCGCGCACGGGCGTGAAGCTGATGCCGATCTCCTGGGCCAGCAGGCGATTCGAGAGTCGCGCGCCGGGCGCGAGTTCACCGCAGATCAGTTTGCGCCGCAGGTGCTCGTAGGCACGGTGCGAAAGGTTCGGCTCAGGAATCTGTGCGGGCGTGTCCACGATGCGACCATGCTAGCCGCGCGTCGTGATCACTACGAATTCGGCACGTGCTTGTCGGCCTGGTGGACATGCTCGGCGCGCAGCAGACCGGCTTCGTGAAGGCTCGCCAGCAACTGTTCGTGGTGTTCGCGCTCAAGGGGCACCAGCGGCAGGCGCACATCCGGTGTGCACAATTTCATCGCCGCCAATGCGGCCTTCATGGGCGTCGGACTGGTCTCGATGAACAGGTCGCGGATCAGGGGCTGTAACCATGCGGCCAGTTCGGCCGCGCGCACCGCGTTGCCGCCGGGCCGCGCCACGCGACACAATTCAGCGACCTGAGCCGGTGCGATGTTCGCGACAACGCCGATCACGCCGACCGCGCCAAGGCCCATGAATTCCGCGATCAGCGAGTCCTCGCCGGCGATCAAGGCGATGTCGCTCACGTCCCTGATCTGACGCGCGCGGCCCATCGAACCCGAGGCTTCCTTGACCGCAACCGCGCTGGGGAAGCGCTGGCGGATCTCGGCGATAGTCTCGGGCCGCAGGTCCGTGCAGGTGCGCGACGGAACGTTGTAGAGGATCAGCGGCAACTGCGTGGCTTCTGCGATCGCGCCATAGTGCGCGATCAAGCCTTGCGGAGTCGGCTTGTTGTAATAAGGAGCGACGGCAAGCAGTCCGTCGGCGTGTGCGTCCGCGGCGAAACGCGCGAAATCGACCGACTGACGCGTATTGTTGGTCCCGATGCCGGCGATGACGGGGATGCGCCGGTGAGAGTATTCGACGGCAGCATGGATCAGGCTGCGGCGCTCGTAATCGTTGAGCGTAGAGGCCTCGCCGGACGTGCCGGCGATCACGAGCCCGTCGCTCTTCTTCTCGACGTGCCACTCGATCAGATGGTGCAGGGCCGGGAAGTCGATTTCGTAATGGCGAAAGGGCGTCGGCAGGGCGACCAGGCTGCCTTGGAACGGACACTTCATGTGCGTCTCCCCATGCAGTAGAGCATCTCACGGACCGCGTTCTCGACACCGACGAATAGCGCGCGGCCGACGATCGAATGACCGATGTTGAGTTCTTCAAGACCGGCGATACGGGCGACATCCGGCGTGTTTTCGAGATTGAGCCCGTGGCCCGCGTTGACGCGCAGGCCGAGCGACTTCGCGCGCGCGGCTGCGGCCGAGAGGCGCGCGAGTTCGGCGGAGCGCGCCGCGGCGGACGCGTTCGCGTAGGAGCCGGTGTGCAGCTCGACGAACGGCGCGCGCAATTTCGCCGCGCATTCAAGCTGCGCCGGATCGGGGTCGATGAACAGGCTGACCGCGGCGCCGCGTGCCGCGAAGAGCGGCAGGACCTTGGCGATGCGCTCGCGCTCGGCCACGACATCGAGACCGCCTTCGGTCGTGATCTCCTCGCGGCGTTCGGGTACCAGGCAGATTGCGCCGGCGCCGCTCTCGAGCGCGAGCCCAATCATTTCTTCGTCGAGGCTGCACTCCAGGTTCAAGAGCGTCTTGCCTCGCGCGCGCAATTCGCGCACATCTGCGTCCTGGATGTGACGGCGGTCCTTGCGCAAGTGCACGGTGATGCCGTCGGCGCCTGCGCGCTCCGCGGCCAGCGCCCAGGCGATCGGATCCGGCTCCCGCCCGCGGCGGGCCTGGCGCAGCGTCGCCACATGGTCGACGTTGACGTGCAAGCGCAACATGATCCGAAGTCTAGCGAGAGATTCAGCGACCGTACGCGGCTAGGCGCCCGATCGGCGGCCGACCATTCTCCGGCCGGCGGCGGTTTCGTTCGGCATCGCCGAAAGCGGTGCCCGGAACCGTACAATCGACCCCGAAAGATGCGCATCATCGCGGGAGAATTCGGCGGGCGGCTGATCGAGGCACCCTTGGGCCTGGGCACGCGCCCGATGCTCGATCGTGTGCGCGAGGCCATGTTTTCGACCCTCGGCGAGCGCTTCGAAGGCGCCGGTGTGCTCGATCTTTTCGCGGGCACGGGTTCGTTGGGCCTGGAAGCCCTGAGCCGCGGCGCGCTGGTGGTGCGCATGGTCGAGCTCGACGGCCGTGTCGTGAAGTTGCTCAACGCCAATGTGACTGCGCTCGGCGTGAAGGATCGGGCGCACGTCCTGACCGGCGATGCGATCTCACCGGCGGTCTGGAAGGACCCAAGTTGCCAGCGCTACGCGGTCATTTTCTTCGACCCCCCGTATCCGATGTTGCGCGACGGACCGAGCCGCAAACGCTTGCTCGAGGCTCTCGAAAGATTGGCGGCGGACCGTCTGCAGGACGACGGGGTCATCGTCTTGCACGCACCGCGCGGCCTTCTGCAAAGCGGCGAATTTCGCGGGCTCTCGGCGCGCGAGCGAGCCTACGGCACGAGTTCTTTGTGGTACTTGACCCGCGCTTCCGCGGCCACGGAGTCGGAGTGAACGAGCTTCGTGGACGACTGTTGATCGGCGGTCGATTGGTCAGCGGCGTGCTGCGCTGGAGCGGCGAGCGCATCGCGTCGATCGACATCGGCTCCGAGCCCGCAGTGCACAGCGAGCTGCCAATCATCGCTCCAGGATTCGTCGACCTGCACATTCACGGATTCGCCGGGCACGATCCGATCGATCACCTGCCGCAGATGGCCGCGGCGTTGTCGCGCGTCGGAACGACGGCCTTTCAGCCGACGATGTTCCCGGCTGCGCCCGCGCTGCTTGGGAAAATCTGCGAAGACGTGTGGCGCGAAGCCGAGCGCTGCAATCGCGGTGGCGCGTCGACCCCGGTGTCGCATGTGGTCGGTCTGCACCTCGAGGGGCCGTTCGTGAATCCACAGCGCGCCGGAGCGCTGCCGAAGGAAGATCTGGCCGAGCCGTCGCTCGCAGCATTGCGCGACATCGTCGGGCCAGCGACTGCCGGCGGGCGCGGAATTCGCACGCTGACGATCGCGCCTGAATTGCCGGGCTCTGCCGCGCTGATTGTCGAACTGGTTCGCCTTGGCGTTCGAGTTTCGCTCGGTCACAGCGCAGCGACCGCGGAAGACGCGCGAACAGCGGTGCGCGCCGGCGCGGTTGGCGCGACGCACCTGTTCAACGCGATGTCAGGCATCCACCATCGCGACGTCGGACTCGCGGGCTACGCTTTGAGCAGCAGCGCGTTGCACGCCGAGTTGATCGGCGATCTGGTGCACGTCGGCGCGGACGCAATCCGTCTGGCGCTCGCCGCGCGCGGACCGAAGGGCCTGTGCCTGATCAGCGACGCGCTGCAGGGCGCCGGCAGCGGCTGCGACGTTTTTCATTCGCACGGTCGCGCGCACGAACGGCGTGGGGGAGCGTGGTACTACCCGCCGAACGCAGGCGCCGATGCTCGCCTTGCGGGCTCGGCGATGTCGCAGCTCGAGATGGTGCAGGGGCTGGTGAGGAATGGCGTGGTCAGTGTCGAGGAGGCGTTGATGATGGCAGCGGAAACACCCGCGCGGGCGTTGGGCCTCGAGCGCGAACTTGGCCTGCTCGCCCCTGGCGCGCGCGCCGACGTCGTCGTGCTCGACGCGCGGACGATGGAATTGAAGTCGGTCGTGGTCGGTGGCCGCGCGGTGTAGGGGCCCGGTCCGCGCGGAAGCGCATGCTGAAGCCTACCGGATCGGGCGGAATACCTGGCGATTCGCGGGCCGGGAACATTGGGCTCGAAAAGGCCAAATTCGGGCCTGGCGCGGTCACGGTCGAGCCGCGCCATGCCAAGGAAACTTCCGGGCGAGCGCCGCTTGGCGACCCCTACTTGCCAATTCCCGAGTTGCGTCCAAGATCGTCTGTCCATGAAGGAGTCAGATCCATGCTCAGCTCGGTTCGCATGACAACGCTTCGCGGACTTGCCGCGGGCCTCGCGCTTGTGGCGTTGAATTCGCTCGGTCTGTGCAACACCTGGATCGTCGACCAATTGAATGGCCCCGGCACGAACTTCATCGACATTCCACCGGCGATCGCCGCCGCCGCTCCAGGCGATGTGATCCTCGTTCGCCCGGGAACTTACGCGTCGTTCACGCTCAGTCGTGGCATGTCCATTCTCGGGCAGGGCGTCGTCAAGACCTCCGGCGATATCGTCGTGAGCTCGGTGCCGGTCGGCGAGGTGGCGGTGATCTGCAATGTCGAGCCTGTAACCGTCCTCTACAACGAGATTCGGATCAGCACCTGCGCGGGGGCTGTGCTTTTGCAGCGCGTCGATACATCGATCTCCGTCAACGGCAGTGCCGACGTTCGCATCTTCGACTCGACGAACGGTGTCCAGCCCATCGACAGTCTCGCGGCCGTGCGCATCGTGGACTCGCGCGCGCAGGTTGCGCAATCCGTCTTTCACGGAGCACACGGACTCGATGCCTTTTGTCAATACGGGTACATTGGTGAGCCGGGTGCCCATGCGGTCCAGTGCAGCGGGGTGTCGCGGGTTCACTTTGCCCGCTCGACGGCCACGGGCGGCGACGGCGGCCACAGTGACTACTGGTGCGGGCTCAGCGGTGGTACTGGCGGGCACGGAATCTACGCCTTCGGGAACAATGTCCCGTTCGCGCCGCTCGAACTGATTGTCACCGGCGGCGGCGTCGGGCAGGCAATCGGAGGCCTTACTGGCGATCCCGTCGGCTCACCAGGCCAGTCGATGATCGTCGGGCCGAACACCATTGCCTGGAGTTCGCAGATGGTCTACCTGCCGACCGCTCCATGGGTCTCGCCGGGCGGCACGCTGCTCTTCGCCCCGACCGTCGAGCCGACACTGGAGATGATAGGCACGGCCGCGCCCGGCGGAATGATCACGCTGCGCTTGCACGCCGAGCCGGGCACCGTCGCGCGGCTCAATCTCGGCAAGACACCGATCGTGCAAGCAACGCCAGGAATTCTCGTCGAGGCACTTGTGCAAAAAGAGCGCAGTTTCGACCGCGGAATCGTGCCGCCGTCGGGCGTGATCGACTCGGTCTGGAGTTTCGCGCCGGGTGCGCCGCCTGGAAAACTGCTGATCTTCCAGGCGCGGCTCGTCGATCCGATCAGCGGCCTCGCGCAACGCTCGAATTCGATCGAAGCAATCGTGCCGTAGCTGCGATCAATCCGCGCGCGTCGCTTCGATGCGCCGCGGGTCGAGGCGCCAGACGTTGCCGGCGCGCAGGTTGGAGAGCCAGACCGAGCCGAGACCGACGCGAATCGCGTCGCCGCCTGGACCGAAGAATTGCTGCACGACTTGATTGCTCGACGGATCGATGCGCGTGATCGGATAGCCGAACGACGTGGCCCAGACCGAGCCTTCGCCAACCGCGATCTCACCTCCGCCGCCGGGAATTCCCGCTTCGATCGTCGCGACGACTTTGTTCGTCTTCAGGTCGACGCGCGAAATCGAACCGTCGCCTTGATTGAGCGTCCACACCGAACCCTCGCCGACCGCGAGGAAGCGCGGCGACGGCCCAACTTTGATGGTCTCGACGATCAGGTTGGTCAGCGGATCGATGCGCGTCACGAGGCTCTCCTTGCTGCTCGTCACGAACAGCGCGTTCTCGCCGAAGGCTACGGCGTAAGAACCCGCCGCGACACGGATCTCGGCGACGACCTTGTTGTTCGCAGGATCGATGCGCGCGAGAGTGCTGCGCTCATCGGTGATCAACCACACACTGCCCGCGCCGGTGGCGATGCCGCCTTCGGAATCGGCGGTCTTCATCGCGAAAGTCGCGCTGACGGCGCCGCTCTTCAAGTCGATCCTTGAAATCGTCCCGTCGCCGCAATTGGGAACCCACAAACTGCCGAAGCCCGCGGCGAGTCCGCAGCCGGGCTCCTTGCCGACCACAATCGTTGCCGCGACCGTGTTTGCTTTCGGGTCGAGCCGGCCGACCGTGTTCTTCGGCGCGTTCGAAACCCAGACATGCTCGTCGACAGCAAGCCAGTCGGGATTGCCGCCGACCTCGAAGATCGCGTCGGGCACCAGCTTCTCGATGGGGATGCGCACGTTGGGCGCCGTCACGCCGGGTTTCTTGGGCCGCTCAGGACTCTGGGAAGCGATGCAGGAAAGGCCGAAGCCCAGAAGAATCCAGGCGACACAGAGGGTTTTCATCGTAACGCTAGACTCTACGCACGGATCTGGGCTCTGACCATCGGGCTCATCCGGCGTGGCTCGTCCCCCTAATCTCCATCCACGTGCATCAGCTCCAGCTTTCCATCCTGGCGGTCGGTTTGTTCGGATCCGCCTTCGCCGTGCAGGATCCCGCGCAGGACCCGCTCGCTGTCGCCTTCGAGGCCAAGGTGCGGCCGATCCTGGTGAATCGCTGCGAGGAGTGCCACGCGGACGACGCCGACGGCGGGTTTCGGTTGGACACGCGCGAGAATCTGATGAAGGGCGGCGATTCCGGTCCGGCGATCGTGATCGGCGACGCGAATGCCAGCCTGATGATCCAGGCGATTCGGCAGACGCACGCCAAGCTCAAGATGCCGAAGAAGCGCGCGAAACTGCCCGATGACGAGATCGAGGCGCTCGCGCAATGGGTGCAGAGCGGGGCCTATTGGCCGGACGAGCAGCCGAAGGCAGCGGCGAAACCCCTGCACAGCGTCGAGGATCAGCGTTCGTTCTGGTCACTTCAGCCGCTCGCCAATCCGAAGCCGCCCAAGGTCGCGAACGCTGCCTGGCCGTCGAGCGACATTGATCGCTTCGTGCTTGCGAAGCTGGAACACGAAAAGCTCGCACCAGCCGCATCTGCCACGCGCGCGGTCCTGATTCGGCGCGCGACACTCGACCTGACCGGCCTGCCGCCGACGCCCGAGGAAGTCGCGGCCTTCGTCGCCGACACTTCCGCCGACGCCTTCGCGAGGGTCGTCGATCGCCTGCTCGCTTCGCCGCACTATGGCGAAGCGTGGGGCCGCTGGTGGCTCGATGTGGCGCGCTATGGCGAGGACGACTGCCGTAGTCTCGATCCGATGGGCCGCGGCTACAACCCGTATCCGAATGCCTATCTGTATCGCGACTGGGTCGTGCAGGCGTTCAACGACGACATGCCCTACGACACGTTCGTGAAGGCGCAGCTCGCGGCGGATCAGCTTGAGGAAAAGCAGCGGCCTGCCTTGCTCGCGGGACTTGGCTTCCTCGGTCTTGGGCCGTGGCTCTACGACAATGGTTCGGTCGAAGTCACGCGCGCCGACGAGCGCCACGATCGAGTCGACGCGGTGTCGCGCGGTCTGCTCGGGATGACGGCGGCCTGCGCGCGCTGCCACGATCACAAGTACGACGCGATTTCGGCGGAGGACTACTACGCGCTCGCGGGTGTGTTCAAGAACACGACCTACCGCGAGTATCCGCTGGTGCCGCAGTCGGTTGTCGATGAATGGAAGGCGACCGACAAGCGCATCGAGAACAAAGAGAAGCTGCTTCGCGAATTCCAGAACACGGAGGGCAAACAGCTTTCGCAGACGCTGGCACTGCAGTCCGCGCAGTACATGAAGGCTGCCTGGCGCGTGCTCGGTGAACCGAAAAAGGACAAGGCCATCGTCGCCTCGGACGAAAAACTCGACTACGAGTTGTTTGATCGCTGGCTCGCGTTCCTGGTCAAGCCGCCCAAGCACTACAAGAATCTGGAGAAGTGGCAGGTGATGATCGCCAGCGGCGGCAAGAAGGAAGACGCCGCCAAACTTGCCGACGAGTTCCAGGCGCAAGCGCTCGACGTGATGTTCGAGCACATCGAAGTCGACGAAGAGAACGACATCATCCGTGCCAAGGCCTTGCCGGGCACGAAGAAGAAGAAAAGGGCGAATCTGCCCGACGAATTCATCACCAACGATGACTTCTGCCCGGGCTGCGGGCTCGAGCTCAAGAGTCTGACGGGTGAAAAGAACAGCCTGTGGGTCGACCTTTTCGATCACGACCTCGACAGCGAGCAGGACATCGCCCAGGGCGAATACGATTCAGGAAAACCCGGCGTTTTCCAGTTCAGGGGCTACGGACTCGAGCGTCAACTCGGCGCCGATCGACGCCGCTACCTTGAAGCGCTGCGCGCAGATATCAAAAAGCTGCGCAAGGAACTTGGGCCGAAGTATCCCTATGTCCACGGCGTCGCCGACGTCGAGGCGCCGACGTCGATTCGCGTGCATCTGCGCGGCAGTCCGTTCCGTCTGGGCAACGAAGTCGCGTCGCACTTCCCGGCGTTGTTGTGCGCCTCACAGCCCGCGCCCTTCACCAAGGGCAGCGGACGGCTCGAGCTCGCCGAGGCGATCGTGGCGCATCCGATCAGCGCGCGCGTGATCGCCAATCGCGTCTGGAAGGGGCACTTCGGCACGGGTATCGTCGACACGCCCAGCGATTTCGGAATGGTCGGCGAGCGGCCGACGAATCCGGAGTTGCTCGAGCATCTCGCTTCGCTGTTCGTGGCGAACGGCATGTCGCTGAAGAAGCTGCACCGCGCGATCCTGTTGACCGCGACGTATCAACAGTCCGATGCGAACTCCGACGCAGCCTTCGCGGTGGATCCGGCGAATCGCTGGTACTGGCGCGCGAATGATCGTCGCCTGACCGCGGAGCAAGTTCGCGACGCCGCGTTGTTCGTCGCGGGCGCACTGGATCTGAAAATGGGCGGACCGTCGAAGAAACTCGCGCCGCTCGAGTGCCGCCGCACGATCTACGGGCGAGTCAGTCGCTACAAGCTCGACGAATTCCTCGCGCTGTTCGATTTCCCTTCGCCGAATGCGACCAGCGAGCGCCGCTTCACCACGCACGTTCCGCTGCAGCGCTTGTTCTTGATGAACAGCGATTTCATGCAGCAGCAAGCCGAGTTGCTCGCGCAGCGCACCAAGGCCGAAGTTGGCGACGAAGCGCGCATCCAGAAGCTCTATGCATTGCTATTCGCTCGCGCCGCCGACGGCGAGGAACTGCGCGCGGGTCTTGCGTACCTAGCCGCCGAGCCGATGAAGGAATACGAAGAGCGCAAGGCTGCTCGCGAGAAAGCCGAGCTGGAAGCGAAGGACAAACCCGCCGCGAAGGAGATGTCTCCCAAGCCGTCCGGGGACGAGAAGTCCGACGACGAGGAGCAAGAAGGCGATGACGGAAAGGAAATGGAGACCGAGATGATGTCTGGCGTTGGCGCTGCTGCGGCGGACCCCAAGGACGCCAAGAAGCAGCTTCCCGTGACGATTCTCGGCCGTTATGCGAAGGTGCTCATGTCCAGCCACGAGTTCTTGTTCGTGCGCTGAAGGCAATGAACCCCATGTCGCCCCAGAACTCTTTTCACGGACCTCAGACACGCCGCGACGCGTTGCGCCGGATTGGCGGCGGTTTCGGCATGCTCGCCTTCGCGAGCCTCTTGAATCAATCGATCGCCCGCGCCGCGCCGCGCGCTGACGGCGAGCCCGGTGTGCGCCCTTTCGATCATCCGCCGAAAGCGACGGCGGTGATCTTCCTGATGATGAACGGGGGCTTGAGCCAGGTCGACAGCTTCGATCGCAAGCCGATGCTCGACAAGTACCACGGCCAGCCCTTACCCGGCGGAGAAGTGGCCACCGAGCGCAAGACCGGCGCGCTGATGCGTTCGCCGTTCGCCTTCAAGAAGTACGGGCAGTGCGGCCGCGAAGTCAGCGAGTTGTTCCCGTTCGTCGGCGAATGCGCCGACGACATCTGCTTCGTGCATTCGATGCACACGGACATTCCGAATCACGAGCCGTCGCTCTTGATGATGAACACCGGCCACACCCAGGTCGGCCGGCCGTCGATGGGTTCGTGGCTGACTTACGGCCTAGGGAGCGGCAACAAGAACCTGCCGGGTTTCGTCGTGCTTTGCCCCGAGGTGCCGACGACCGCCGGGCCGCCGCTTTGGAACAACGCCTTCCTGCCGGCGATGCACCAGGGCACGTTCATCTCCGATCACGTCGAGCACCAGGTGCCCGGCATGTTGATCGGCAAGGACTTCGACCCCAAGAAGCTGGTCAAGTTCTTGCGCAACGACAAGTTCTCGCTCGAAGAACAACGCCGCGAACTCGATCTCTTGCTGCAGCTCGAGAAGGCGCGCCGCGAGCGCGAATCCCTGCGCGATCCGCAGCTCGAAGCCGCGATCGAATCGATGGAAGTCGCCTATCGCATGCAGACCGAAGCGCTCGACGTCTTCGATATCCGCAAGGAATCGAAGGCCACGCTCGAGCTCTACGGCCGCGGCAGCACTGCGCGCGGTTGTCTGATGGCCGTGCGCCTGATCGAACGCGGCGTGCGCATGGTGCAGGTTTATTACGCCAGCCACGATCCCTGGGATCACCATGGCGACATCCTGATGCACCGCGACACGGCGCGCGATTCCGATCGTCCGTTCGCGGCGGTGATCAAGGACCTGAAGTCACGCGGCCTTTTCGACAAGACGATCATCGTCTGCGGCTCCGAGTTCGGCCGCACGCCGGTGATGGAAGTCGGCAGCAACGGCGGGAGCACCGCCAACGGCCGCGATCACAATCCCTTCGGATTTACCATGTGGCTCGCCGGTGGCGGAATCAAAGGTGGGACGAGCTACGGTGCGACCGACGACTTCGGTTTCAAGGCTGTCGACAAACCCGTGCACGTGCACGACATCCACGCGACGATCCTGCACCTGCTCGGCATCGACCACACGAAGCTGACCTATCACTACTCCGGACGGGATTTCCGGCTCACGGACGTGTCAGGCAACGTGCTGCACGATCTGATCGCGTAGCCGCCCGTACGGTGCCAGGCACCGTACGGGCGCTGCTCACAGCCCAACCGTCCACTCGAGCCCATCCGTCAGGGTCGAGTTGTTCGGTGCAGGGAAACCCGGATCGCGGCCCCAGAATTGCGCGTCGACGACTTGTCCGGCGATCGTGAGTGCGGGCAGGGGCGTGCCTCCGAGCAGTCCGTGCGCGAAGGCATTCATGTCGATCGAATAGACCCCGCTGCAGTCGCTCGCGGGCCCGGGCGTCCCGCCGGAGTTCATCGGGACGGAGCGCTTGAGCGGCGTCGCGACGCAGCGAAATCCGCCCTGGAAAGGCGCGATGCTCTGTCCATTTACGCCGTACAAGAGCAACCCGACCTTGTTGTTGCGCACGTTCGAGCCGGTGATCACGAAACCACCAGCTGCATTGGCGTTGGCCGCGCCGGCGGAGGCGATCGTCGGCGTGCAGCCCAGCGAATTGGTCTTGGCGACGCAATACACCGTGGGCGTGTTGTTGAGCGCGAGGCCGGGATTGTTGAACAGGAAGGCGGCTTCACTCGCGCTCAGGGAGCCCTGATAGATCTGGATGTCATCGACCAGCCCGTCCCACAGCTCCGTGTTCGGAGAGCGCGAGGCGACGTGGAACACGCTGGTCGGCACGATCGCCGGTCCATTGCCCTGCACCGCGCCGATGTACTGGCCGTTCAGATAGAACGAGCACAGCATCGTCGCATCGAACACCCACGTCGCGTGGTACCAGGTGCCGACCTGAATGTTCGCGGCCTGCACGTAGTCCTGCACTCCGCGCGTCGTAAACAGCAGATTGTTGTAGAACAGTCCGACGCCGATGCCGCCATCTTGGCTGGCGAAGACACGCCGATAACCCGAAACCGAATTCGTGGTGAACCAGGCCGAGTAGGAAATGTTGCTCGTGATGGCCGAGAGCACGGCATTGTTCGGAATGTCCGCGTGTCCGATCGCGATTTCCGAAAACGCGACGCTGGTGCCCACGACGCCGTTCTGCGCGAGCGTGTAGCCGGTCACGTACGTGCCCGTCATGGCATTGGGCCCTTCATCGACAAGCGTCGTGCCGCTCGTTTCGTCGAGCCGGTAGCGCGCGACGAGGTTCACTTGCGCGAACAGCGGAGCGCCGGCCAGGAAGAAGAATGCAAGTGAGGCAAGGTGTCGCATGGGGCGATTGGGCGCGGAAGAGGTGGCGAAAACAGGGCCAGGACCACTAAGAGAATACCACGCGGCCGAGGGCTGGCCCGTGCAAGAGGGCTCCGCCTTGCGGGCCGTCTCCAGCGCGATACACTTGCGGGCGGTGGTCGTGTCAGCCGACCGAATTTCAGCCCGGTCAAACCGAGAAATGGACCAAATCAAGATGCACTGCACAGCGACTTTCAGATTCACGGGGCTTCTCGCACTAGCCCTTTTGGGTGCTTGCTCGTCCACAGGAACCAAGGCAGATCGAGCTCTCTCGTCAGGCGGACAGTCGCAGGTGGGCCAGGATCTGGCCATCGAGGCGGGCATGCCCAGAGCCGCGCCCGAACACGCCATGCTCCAGCAACTGGTCGGCACCTGGGACGCGACAGTGACAACGATGATGCCGGGTGCGCCGCCCCAGACCTCCAGCGCGACGACGGTCTACCGAGCAATCGGCGAAACCTGGGTCGAGTGCGATTTCAGGGGCGAGATGATGGGCATGACTTTCATCGGCCATGGAGTCGACGGCTACGACACGCTGAAGAAAAAGTACGTGGGTACTTGGGTCGACTCGATGTCGAACGAGATTCTGGTCACTGAGGGCACGCACGACGCGGCGACGAACTCGACGACGATGGCGGCTGTTGGTCACGATCCCGCGACGGGCGCGGAGATGCACTATCGCATGGTCAGCGAGATGCTTGGCAATGACGCGTTCACCTTCCACATGAACGTGGAGGGCGAGGACGGCAAGTACTTCGAGATGATGAAGATCGAGTACAAGCGGCGCACGGTCGCGTACACGAACGTCATATTCAGTACCTTCTGAGCCCAGCCAGGAAACTGCCGGCCTTTCCGTCGCCGTCCACGCGCCTGCGTTCGGATCGCCTCGAAAGGCCGGCAGCGTTGTTAGCCGACTCAGTACTCGAGCTCGAGTTTCGCGCAGGCGGCCAGGCGCGGATCGAAGCGGGATTCGAGAGAATCGCGTAGGACCACTGCGCGGCGTGCGACACGGCCTTCGAATACGGTCTTGCCGTCGACGCTGACACTCAGCGGTTTGTCGAGATCGAGGAGTTCGTCGGACAGCCAGAGCTGAATGCCCTTCACTTCGCCCGCGATCATGCGAATCGTCTGCCCTTCGACTTCCGCGACGATCTTCTCGCCGGCCTTCGCCGTGCCCGCTGCGCGGCCGAGCCAGTAAAAGCGATCGTGCAGGACGTCGTCCTGGAACCAGACGACTTTCTTCGGCCAGGCGACGCGCGTGTGCTCGGCCATCCAGGGAACACCTTCGCCGTCCTTCTTCTGCATCCAATGGCCCAGCCCCTCGTAGATGCGTACGAAGTGCTCGTAGCCGCCGGGATCGGCTGAGCGCAATGCGTCGAGTTGAGTCGCGCGCTCCTGCGCGATCTTGTTGCGATCGTAGGCGCTGTCGTCGCCGCCCATGAAGATCGCGAAAGGCAAGTTGCGCAGGCCGAAGAGCTGAGCTTCGTTGGGATGGCCGGCCATCATCGACGCCGCGGTGAAACGATCGGCCATGCGCGGAGCGAGTTGCCAGACTCCGTCGCCGCCCGCGGAATAACCCATCAGGTAGACGCGATCGGGATCGACGCCGCGCAAGGCGACGAAGTCTTCGATCAAGCGCGAGAACATGGGGTCGATGTGACCTTCATGCCACAGGTTCCAATTGTCCGTCGGTGCGCGCGGAGCCACGTAGAAGCCCTCGCTCGGTTGATAGAGCCCGATCTGGTTCTTCCATTGCTGGTCGTTGACCTCGACCGGCGCGCCGCCGCCGCCGTGCATCGAGATCCACAGGCTGCGCTTGCCTTCGGGCGCATCGCCGAAGGACTTTTCGAGCCAGCGCATCGTTTTGTCGCCGAAGACCAGAGCTTTCGCCTCCATTTCAGCGGCGCGCTCGATCCGCAAATTGGCGAGGCGCGCGTCGATCGCACGCGTCCGCTCGATCGCCGCCGCCTCTTTGGTCATGGGGTCGCCGGCAAAGGCGCGCGCATCGGGGGGGAGCTCGTCCCAATACAACTCGAGCGTGAGCGGACTCGCTGAATCGGCCTTGACGTCGAATTTGCGCGTCTCGTCGTCGCGGCGCAGTTTCAGTTGACAGCTCTTCGCTTTCGCGAAGGTGAACTGCGGCATATCGTTCAAATCGCTCGTGCCCGCGCGGCTCTTTTCGTGGGCGATTACGGATCCATCGGCGGCCAACAGTTCGATGTCGGCCACGACGCGCTCGCCTCCACGACGCTCGAATACGCGCACGAATACGACACCGTTCGCCGCGAGTGGAGCACTCGATTGCTTCGCGTATCGCCCGGTGACGTTCACCGCCGCAACAGTTTGATCGCCCTCGCTCCACGCCAGCGGAAAGTACAGGCCCTCGCGCTTCCACGAAGTCGCATAGATCCGATGCAGCGGCTCATCTGCGAGCGCATCACCCGCGTCGCCGACGAACCAGCCGCGATCTAGACCGCCCGCGTCGTACTCGTCCGCGCCGGCGAAGTGCCAGTCGCCGTCCCAGATCTCGATCCAGGTGTGATTGCCAGGCTTCTTCGACCAGCTCGGCGTGCCCGCGGCGCGCGCCGGAATGCCGACCGAGCGACAGGCTTCTACTAAGACGATCGAAAGACCCGTGCATGTCGCGCGGCCAAGTTCCTTCGATTCGACGAAGCTCTGGTTCGGCCGTTTGCGGTTCGTGTTGTAGTGCAGATTGATCTGCTTGAAGAGCTCGCGATTCAACGCTTGCGCTGCTTCGCTCGCGGTTTTCGCGTTCGCGACGATCGGCCGGGACAGCTCCAGCAACTCGCGCCGCCACGGATCGCGCGGCTCGTCGAAGACCGCGTAGGGCAGCACATCGTTGAAAAAGATCTCGTCGGGAACCGACGCGGCCCATGGGAATTCGGTGCGTGCCTGCAGGGCGAGCTCAATGTTTTCACTGAGGAATCCAGCCGAGAGCTTGCCGCGGTCGCGCTCGGGCATGTTCGTCTCGAGGAATTCGACCGCGCGCACGCGCAGTTCGGCGGGCGGCGTGCCATGAATCTCGGCGATCTCTGCGTGAGACTGACAAGCGACGAACGTGAGGAAAAGTAGGATTGCACGCATCTGAAGACTCCGAAGGAACAAGTTCAATGAACCGCCGTGCAGACCCATCGACAGGGCCAGCGGCGCGAGATCTTCGCCGACGATAGGCCCGCGCGCTGCGCCAAATTTGCTGCTTCGTCGAGCGTGAACGCCGCCGCGACGCTCAGCGGCCCGTCCTCGAGGATCAGAGGATTGCGAGAAAACAAACGCGTGACGAGCCAGGTCAGCCGCATCCCTGCTTGCGAGCGCAGCAGATCCTGCACGATCACCGCGCGTGCCGCCGCCGCATGCATCTTCGCGAGCAACACGACCGCATCCGGGGCGGAAAGATGGTGCAGAAACAGCGAGCATGTGATCACGTCATACCCCTGCGGCAACGGATCGCGCAGCGCGTCGAGCACCATGAATTGCGGCCGCGTTCGCAGGGTCGAGCGAGCGACGCGTTCGCGCGCGTGCTCGACGGCGAGCGGAGAAATATCCGCGCCATCGACGATCCACGGCACGCCGCCGCGCTCGGCGCGCTCCATCAGTCGGAGGGGCAGGTCGCCGGCACCCGTCGCCAGATCGAGCACCCGCAGGGGGCCGAGTTTCGCTGGCTTGATCCGCTGCAGTTCCGTCGCGATCGTCCGCGTGCCTCCTGCCAGGCAATTGAACCAGGCCAGCTTTTCGAGCGCCGCGCGGTGCAGGACCGGATCCAGCCCCGGCCCGTCCATGAGCTCAGGTTCCAGGCGTCTTGTGGCGAGATTCCCGGCCGGCACGCAGGCCCTATACCACGACTGGGACGGCCGCGACGCGCCGAATCCCGCCGCTTCAGCCCGCGGCGGGGGCGGTCGACGAAGCCTGGGCCCTCCTTATGAAGAAGCTCTACCGTTTGCTGTCCCTGGCCGTTGCCCTGGCGCTCGCCGGAATGGCGCTGGGCGATGGTGGTGGTCAAGACGTCGAAGCCCCGCCCTCCGGCACCCCGGCCGAACTGCGCGCCGTCGCGTTGAAGCCGCTCGAGTTTCTGGGCCGCGAGCTGCGCTTCACGATTCAGGTCGAGAGCCAGCCCGTGGACTGGAACCCGTTCCTGACGCGTTTCGGCACCGAGGACTACCGCGCCGTGATCGCCTGGGGCGACGAGCAAAGTCTTTGGGAGCAAGCGGACTACGACAATCCGCCCGCGACCCTTTTCGCGAGGCGCGGCGGGGCCGTCGAGCCGGTTCTGCTCCGTGCACAACGCTACGACCGATTCGAAGCCAGCGTAATCGTGCGCCAGGTCCTGGCCGGGCGGCCATGGATCGAGATCACCGATCTGCGCCCGCTGGCCGAGCACTTCTCCGAGGGCAGCATGATCCACGCCGCCCGCGGGGTTGAATTGATGGCCGCCGAACACTGGGAACTCGCCGCGCAGTCCTTCGAACGCGCCCTGGCCAGCAATCTGCCCGCCCGCGCCCGGGAAGCCCTTGCCCGCCTGCAGAGCGAGTGCGCCGGTCACGTGCCCGCGCCGATCGAGCTGCCGGCGAAAAAAAAACACCGTTAGTGCGGATCAGCGGCCTCTTGGGCCAGTCGTAGGATCGGGTAGCCTCCCTTGGGTTGCCACGTCCGCCGCGCAAGGCGAGACTCGACTCCCGCGATGCTCGTAGAACTTTCGATTCGCAAGATGGCCCTGATCGAGGAGTGCACGCTCTCGTTTGGTCCGGGGCTCAACGTGATCACCGGGGAAACCGGGGCGGGCAAGAGTCTGCTCGTCGGTGCGCTGGAACTTTTGCTCGGGCAACGCCCGCGCGCGGGCCTGGTGCGCGCCGGTTCGCGCCAACTTTCCGTCGAAGGGCGCTTTGTGCTGAGCGCCGGCGACGAGC
>JAYUOR010000795.1:0-6109 GCA_043760765.1 Planctomycetota bacterium
CGCGAACCAGTCCCAGCCGACCTGTTCTTCGCCGAGGGCGCCGCTCATCCATTCGCGGTCCAGCCACGACGCGCCCTGGACCTCGAACGATTCACCGTCCACTTCGATGCGCCCAAGCGTTCGAAGCCGCGTCATCGAGTAATAATAAGAAGCATCGCCCGCGGAAGCCTTCTTCTGCGAGAGTCCTCTGTCGCCGTTGAGCACGGGCGGCTTGTCGCCGCGCAGTTCCAGCGCGATCGCCACTCCGGCTTCGCGAGCCATGAGCGTGATCGGCGCGCCCGAGGCATCGATTTCACAGCGCCAGTCGCGCAGCCAGACTTCGATCGGATGTTCGCCAGCGGCGCCGGCGATGCCGCCACCCTCCCGCGCGTAGCGCTCGAAGCTGTGAAAACGGCTCGCTGCGAGATCGCTCAACGTCAGGTGCGCCATCCAGGCATGTCCGGCGGCAAAGCTCGTCTCACGCGGGCTCAGGCTAGCCGCGAGCGCCGAGCGAAAAAACGTCAGCTGATATCCAAAGCGCCGGCCCGCAGACGTCTGCAGGTTGCCGGTGAAGTACCACCACTCGGTGCGGAATCCATCGTGCGGACCGTGATCGCGGGGAAACTCGAATTCGCGCGGCTGCTCGGCGCGCAGATAGTCGGCCGCTCCCACGTCCGAGAGCATTGACGCGACGCTGAGCGTGGCGCGCGGCGGCGAGCGCTGCTGATCGCGGGAACCAAGCCATAGCGCGAGCAGCGTGAGCGCCAGCGCTGCCAAGATCCAAGGCAGTACAAGGACCGTGTTGCGTCCCATGTCAGTCGCCCCTCAACGCAAGTGCCGGCCGCGAGCGGGACATGCGCCAAGCCGGGTAGAGGCCCGCCAGCAACGCGGCCAGGAGCGCGAGACTCAGAGTCGACACGAACAGCCACGGATCGAGTTGCAGGTCGAGCGACCAGCCGAACGAACGCTTGTTGATCACCAGGATCAGCACCATGGCCAATGCAAAGCCGAGCGGCATGGCGATCAGTCCCGCGATCGAGCCCATCAATCCGGTCTCCATGATCACCAGGCGGCGAACTTCGCGCGGCGTGACTCCCTGGGCGCGCAGGATGCCGATTTCGCGCGCGCGTTCGAGTTCGAGCGAAAGCAGCGCGCTCAAGACACCCACGAAAGCGACGGCCGTGGCGAGCAGGCGCAAGACCGCGGTGATGGCAAACGTGCGCTCGAACACGACCAGCGAGCCCTCGCGCAGCACGCGGTTCGATCGGATCGTGATCGCCTGATCCTGTGGGACGAGCGCGCGCAGTCGCGACACCAAGGGCTCGACATCGACATCCGGCTCGCAAAACAGCGCGGCCGACGTCACACCGCGGTCGAAGAAGCAGCGTTCGTAGCTCGCGCGCGAGATCAGCACGAAGCCCTGGTCGCTGGCGAAATCCGAATAGGTTCCGAGCACCTCGAAGTCGCGCGGCCCGCGATCGGTTGCAAGTGTGAGCCGATCTCCACGGCCGACCTTGTTGCGATAACCGAAGGACTCCGTGACGATCAACGCGTCCTTGCCGTCGAAGAAAGGCCAGACCTCTCCCGCGCGCGCATCGCTGAACTCGAAGGACTCCATTCGGCGCTGATTCAATGTGATCGCGGCGGCGTGGATCGGACGCCCCTCGAGGCGGGTTTCGAAGCCGCGATAGGTCGTGAATTCGGCCACGCCGGGCGCCTGGGTCAACAACACGAGCGAGGCCGGATCGAGCGTGCTCTCGTTGTGGCTCGCCACCAAGGTCGGCGCAGAAACGTAGATGTCCGCTTCGATCGTAAGTTCGAGCCACTTGACGAAGGTCGAGCGGAAGCTGTCGATCATCACGCCCATGCCGATGGTCGCCGAAAGCGCCACCGCCAGGGCGGCGATTGCGACCGAGGTGCGCGAGAGGTGCATTTCGATGCCGCGTGCGGCATGCCGGCCGAACATGCCGAACATCCGGCCGAACAGCGGCGCCGCGAGCCGCGAGCAGGCCACGCTGAGCAGCGGTGTCCAGAGCCCGACGCTGAGCACCACGAACAGGAGACCGATGAAACTTGGCACCAGGCTCGCAGTTTCGAACGAGAAGAGCAGCAAGGCCACGGCGATGCTGCAAGCTCCGAGCGCGAACAGGCGCGGCGCGAAGACACGCCAGCGGCTCTCCAGGTTCGAACCCGACAACGCGAGCCTCGGACGCTCGCGCGTCGCCTCGATCGCCGGCGGCAGAGCGCCGAGCAGCGTGGCGCCGACGCCCATGGCCGCGGCTTGCGCCACGATGCCCCAATCGACGCGCACTTCGCGCACGGAAGTGACGAAATACAAGTCGTTCATCGTCTGCGAGATCAGCACGATCAACCGCTGCGCGAGCTCGGTTCCAAGCCAGATTCCCAGGCAGGTGCCGATGACTCCAAGCCACAGCGCTTCGCCCGCGATCGTGCGGAAGATCTGTGCGCGCGTCACGCCCAGCGTGCGCAGCGTCGCGATCAGCGGCCGCCGCTGCAGCACCGAAAAGGTCATCGTGTTGTAGACCAGGAACACACCGACCAAGAGCGCGAGCAGCGAGAGTGCGCGCAGGTTCAGGCGGAAAGCATGCGTCATGTCTTCCAGGCCTTGAGCGCGCAGCGCGGAGAGCTCCAGCTTCGCGCCGGCCGGCAACAGCGCCGCGATCTTTGCTTCGCGGGCGATTCCGCGCTCGCCCTCGGGGAGCGCAAGATCGATGCGCGTGATCCGGCCGAGCTGATGGCACAGTTCCTGGGCCGTGGCGATATCGACCACGAGCAAGTCGTCCAGCGCCAGTTTCGCGCGCGGCCCCTCGGGCACGATCACGCCGAGAATGCGAACGCTTTCGATGCGACTGTCGATGCGCAGCCGCAGCGAATCGCCGCGTGCGACTCCGAGTCGCTGCGCGGTGTCCGCGGAGATCAGGCCGGTCGCGGGCTCGCGGATCAAGGCGAGACCGTCGTTTGCGCCCTGCGCCGCGCCAAGATCCGCCAGCCAAGGTCGCAGATTCGTTTCGCTGAACGGATCGACACCGAACAGAGTCAGCGCTGTGCGGCGCTCACCAAAGATCGCGCCCATCACGAGGGCATCCGCCTGGAGCACGGGAGCCATGGCCACGTCCGGTACCGAGATGGCGAGTTGCGCGAAGAGTTCCTGGGAGAGACCCGCGCTGCCCGCGCGAATTTCATGGGTCGCGCTTCCGGTCAAGGCTTCCGTCGAAAGCCGAAAGCCGCGCAGGCTGGAGGCGCTGGCGAGGTCGATGCCGATCACGACGGCCACGCCGAGCGCAATGCCTAGCAACGAGAGGCCGATCTGCCAGGGATGCCGCGAGATGCCCCGCAGACTGGCGAGTGTGACGAGCGCGCTCACCGCTGCGGGACTTCTTCGTGGATCAGGCCGTGCGCGACGCGCAACGTGCGATCGGCGATCTGCGCGAAGGCCGGATTGTGCGTGACCAGGACGAGCGTTTTTCCAGCAGGGCGCAGGAGTTCGTGCAGGAGCTCGATCACGACCTTCGCGCTCTCGTCGTCCAGATTGCCGGTCGGCTCGTCGGCGAGCACGATGTCGGGGTCGTGGGCGAGGGCGCGCGCGATCGCGACGCGCTGTTGCTCGCCGCCGGAGAGCCGGTCGGGGAAAGAGTCCCAGCGCTCGGCGAGGCCGACGCGGGAGAGCAAGTCGAGCGCGCGGTCCTTGGCGGGTTTTCCCGTGCGGCCCTGGAGTTCGAGCGGGAAAAGCAAGTTCTCGCCGACGGTCAGGGTCGGGATGAGATTGAAGAACTGGAAGATGAAGCCGAGGCTGGCTCGGCGCAGGAGCGTGCGCGATTGCTCGCTGGCCTTCGTGAGTTCGCGGCCGAGCACGTGGATTTCACCGGAGTCGGCGAGGTCGATGCCGCTGATGAGGTTGAGCAGGGTGGATTTGCCCGAGCCGGAGCGGCCGAAGACGACCACGAAGTTGCCGGGAGCGATCTCGAGATTGACGCCCTCGAAGACGGGGCGCGCGCCGGCGCCTTCGTGGTAGGCCTTTCTGACGTCGCGCAGGCGGATGATGGCGGGCGGGGGGGCGACGGGAGTCATGGAGAGATGGGGGCGTGGAGCGGCGCGCTGAGAGGCGAATTCAGCGCGAGTACGGTGCCAGGCTCCTCTCCGAACTGTTGCGTGAAATCAACGGCGCTGTGAGAGCATCGGCCACGTCGAGCCGCAGCGGCAACAGCGCTGTGAGCGGTCTGGCGGCAACAGTTCGGACAGGAGACAGGCACCCCTACTTCCCCGCCAGTCGTTGGAAGCCTTCGAGGGCCTGGGTATTCGCCTCGTCGAGTTTCAGCGCGCGCGCGAATAGCGTGCGGGCTTCGTCGGGGCGATTCGTACGCTCGCAGGCTACGGCCCAGTTGACCAGGGTGTCGGCGCGCGCGAGGCCCAGCTTCGCGCGGCGGGCGAGCACTTCGCGCGCTTCGTCGAAGCGCTCGAGCTGCAAGAGCGCGAAACCGTACAGGTCGAGCGCCAGGAGATGGCGCGGATTGCTGGCGACGATGCCGGCGAGGATCGGCGCGGCTTCCGTGAAGTTGCGCGCGTCGAGCAGCGCGTTCGCGATCAGCAGCGGCTCGAGCTCCTTGGCGCAGTCGCGCGGGGCGGCGAGTTCTGATTTCTCCAGCGGATGGGGGATCTGCGCCAGCGCAGTCCCGCTCGCGCCATATCCGAGCCGGCGCAGGTCGCGCACCAAAGGCTCTGGGATCTGCGTCGCAGCAGCGCCTACCAGCAGACTCGGCAGCGAAACCATCTGACCGATGGCCTCGAGGGCAGCGCGCACGGCGGGCTTCGGCTCGGGAAAAAGATCGCGCGTCTCGTGCACGTCGCGCGCGAGTTCATAGAACTCCGGTCGCGAGCTGTGCAGGTATTTTCCGCTCGCAGCGGTCCAGCCCGAGAGCGGACTCCAGCCGTAGTTGAGGAAACCGGAATACGATTCGCAGTAGACACCGCGCTCGCGCGGCGGGCTGGAATCGTAGAGACTCAGTCCGTCGATTTCCGGCAGCACCGCGAGTCCCAGAGCTTCGACCAGCGTCGGAGCCAGATCGGCGATGCTGACCAGCTCCTCGGCGACGCTTCCGCCGCGGCGCGCGTCGGGATAGCGCACGAGCAGCGGCACGCGCATCGTCGCGTCGTAACAGAAGGCACCGTGCGTGGGCTCGCCATGTTCGCCAAGACTTTCGCCGTGATCCGACGTGATCGCCAGAAACGTCCGCGCAAGCGTTCCGTCCGCGTTCAATTCCTCGAGCCACTTGCCGAGCGCCGCATCCGCCGCCGCGATCTCGCCGCGATAGGCATCACCGTGGGCCTGATCGAGGAACTGCTTTGCCGGCGCGTAGGGCACGTGCGGTTCGTAGACGTGGATCCACAGGAAGAAAGGCCGCGCACGATCGCGCTTCGACATCCAGGCGCGCGCGAGCTCAAGGGTCTGTGCCGCGCTGCGTTCGACGTAATGGCTGCTGACCTGTTGAGCCGGTCGCAGCGGCTGATCGTAGGTCTCAAAGCCCTGGTCGAGCGCGAAGGCGCGGTCGAGCACCAACGCGGAAACGAAGGCCGCGGTCTGGATCCTCGCGGCCTGTGCGCGCTCCGCCACCGTCAAGGCGCCTTGTGGCAGAGGACACAGGCCGTTGTCGCGCACGCCGTGGCGCGGCGGATACAGGCCGGTAAGCATCGAAGCATGGGCCGGCAAGGTCAGCGGCGCCACGCTGCGCGCGTTCGTGTAGCGCACGCACTGCGTCGCAAGACGCTCCAGGTAGGGCGAGACGTAGCTGGGAGCGCCGTAGGGCGACAGCGCGTCCGCACGCGTCGTGTCGATCGTTATCAGGATCGCACTCGCGGGCCCGGAGGGCTTGGCTGGGCCGCAGTTGGACAGCCCCGCGCCGAAAAGCGCACAGAAGACGGCCAGAACCGCAATCGACGATTGGCCTCGCATCGCCGCGCATCTTAGTCTCCACGGCGATGAGCGAGAAGCGCGCGAGAGTGTTCCAGCACGATGACGAGCCCGTGCGCCGCGTGCTGCAGGGGAGCTTCGGCCACGTCGAGTTCCGCGGGCGGCAGGCCGAGGCCGTCGATGCCGTGTTCGCCGGCCGGGATG
>JAYUOR010000796.1:0-6084 GCA_043760765.1 Planctomycetota bacterium
GCGATGTGCGCACGCGGTCCGCGCACAAATGCAATCGGCCGCGGTGTCTCACGACGCCCGCGGCCGATGCCATCCCAGAGCCTGGTGGCGTATAACCGAAGTTCGGGAAGCAGTCGCCGGGTGGAGCATCCCGGCTGGCCGCGTTGAAAATCCTCGCAATACCGCTGCGCGCCCGTATCCTGCGCGTTTGCCGACCCCGGAACACACAGGGCACTTTGTCGTCGAGACCATCACCACCGTCGGCACCTTTCGCTTTGGCAAGCGGCTCATCTACCTCGCCAACGCGCTGAGCAACCAACGGACCGGCATGGAAGAGACAAATGACGGTCGGTGGTCGGTGTACTTCCACACGGTGCTCCTCGCCACCTTCGACGAACGCGATTACATCATTCAGTACTGACCCAAGTGTTACCCATGTTGCCGGACACTTGTGTTACCCATGATCCCGATCATTCATTGCGAGGAACCCATAAGGCAACCGCACGGCTGTGCTGATACCATCGCCATCTTTCCCCGTGGGTCTTCAGACACAGCCCTGTTCACGGACCCTACATGCTCTGGGCTTTCCTCGTAGCCGTGACTGGTTGGAAGATCCCACTTGAGGACAGTCGCGGATTCACGTGGGACAATGAACTGAGCGCTGGTTGGCGCCGATGCGCAGGCCGAGCGAGACGAGTCTAATTTGGCTTATTCTCTCCGGACGGTTGATCGATAAGCGCCGCGAGCGCACCCCAATCGAACTTCTTGTACATCTGATAGATCGCGTTGAGCACCGGCGGGGCGGGCGAACCCTCCAGGTGGACGTTGATCGTGCGCACCTCTATCCGTGATCTCCGCGCGCGCCAGAAGTCGTA
This sequence comes from Planctomycetota bacterium, assembly GCA_043760765.1. Taxonomy (GTDB): domain Bacteria; phylum Planctomycetota; class UBA1135; order UBA1135; genus JADJQU01. The sequence goes on from JAYUOR010000796.1 coordinate 855, forward strand.
CTTCGGCGTCAGGACACGATGCACCGTGATTGCGACGGTATCGCGGTCGAGCATGCTCGCTCCGGTGGCGCGCCATGCAGTCCGTGCAATATCGGCGTCAGCGATTGCCGGCAGCTTTCGCTCCGCAAGCGTCATGCGATCCAGCTCGGCGCGAATGTCGTCGATGGATGTGAACGCCATCCTCGCGGTTGCGCGGTCTTCGCTTTCGTTCTTCTTCAACTGCTCAGCGGTGTCGCGCTCGCCATCCTCCATCGTTTGGCGCAGCTTGGCAACTTCGGCGGCAGACTGGAATTGCGCGATCGCCTTCAAGGCTTCTTCGCGCTCTTTCTTCCGCCGCGGCGCCTCTTCAAGCCAACGCTCGTACGGGGTCTTTTCAATGTCCTTCTGGTGCTGCGCGCGCCGCTCGCCAGTGTTCCCCTCGGCGCTGGCGATCACAGCGTTGTAATAGTCCTCGCGCGACATGGCGGACCACGGGAACTCGGCACCGCGCGTGAACCAGGTGGAGATCGTGAAGTCTTCGTCAGGTCGCAGGCTGCCGCTCGCGGACACGCCATAGGTCACGACCGCGAAGGGCGTGAGTGGCCAACGTGCCTGTTCGAGGATGACGCCTCGGCCCTGCGGGTCGAGCCAGCCCTGCTCGTTCTCGTCGGCGTTGACTCCGAAAATGACCGCACCCGTCGCGACCTTGCCAGCTTCCAGACTCGGGTAGAAGAACGTGACCCGGTAGATGTACGGGATGACGTAATCGGCGTGCTCGGATTGGGCCAACCCCAGCCTGCTCTTTCCGCCGCCTTCGAAGAACGGCCTGATCTCGAATCCATCAGGATGCGCGAGCTCCGGCACCTGCTTGAGCAGCCGCTCGATGCTCTCGAGCCGAGCGAGTGCAGCCACCCGGTTCTCACCGGTGAGATACGGGCCCATCTTGACAGTGCGTGGCAGCCAGCCGGTCTGCGCATCGGCGGTTGCCACGATCGCGCCGCACAGCATCGTGGCGCTGGAGAAGGTCACGATTGCTCTGCGATATCTCGCGTTCATGAGCGCTTGAGTGACCAATTGATCTGAACGGCGCCGCTCACGCCGTTGAGTTGATCCGTCTCCGGACTGGGAATGCTTATCGAGCCAACGAGATCGAATCCCACAGACACAATCGGCTGATTCAATGTCTCCTGGAAGAAGTGGCCCAACTCAGCCGGTCGAGAAGGTGTAGCCGCTACATACTCCGTCGCGGCAAACGCCGGTGACGGACATGCGACCGAGATGCGATAGACGGTCCGTCTGGCCCTCGTGTTCGGGTCCACTTCCTCGTCGAACTCCACGCCGATGAGTCCTTTCCCCGTGACCGCACCGGTGGTCGACTGACCGTTTTCAGTGTCGGTGACCGTGCCGTTGCACACCGCGACACCGAGAGTCACGGTCACCTCCACATTCTCCGAATGTGACGAGGTCGGTGAGCTGTTCTTGTTGATCCAGTTGAACGTCCCCGAATAGAGGTGAGCGTAGTTGCAGAAGACCACGTTGTTTGTACAGAGCGGCGCGACTGCAGTACCGGTGAGCGTTGCTTTGGCGACACCTCCCCGACTGTCGCTTACCTCGAGTCTCGCGACCTTGGGGCCCACGTAGGATCCCGGCCGGAAATCGACTTCGTACGTGCACGAGCCCGACCTCCAGTAAGAAGAGTAGGGGGAGGGGGCTAACAGACTTGGTCTTCCCCCCTCGCATCGGGTTCCGTTGTTTTCATTGAAAATGATGAAATCGGTCGCGTCAGCCCCGGCAATTTTTCCGATTATCGTATCACCTGGTCCCGCTCCGGTCGGAAGGTTGACGCGGAAGGTCATGTTTCTGGATGTGCCGCCTACGGCGATCCGTCCGAAATCATGCGAAATGGGCTGAATCGAGATGACGAACGTCGCGACGCCGAGCGCCGCCGCGCCAGCAATTCCGTAGGTCCCCAATGATGGCCGGCTCATCGCGTCAAGTCATTCTCGGATTGAGTGTCGATGTTCTCGCTCAACGGGAACCACGAAGAGCATTTGCCTGCCTCAGAACTCACCTGCGCTTGAGCGACCAGTGCAGCTCCAGCCTCCCGCCCACCCTGTTGATTGAGTCGGTTTCGGGGGCGGGCTGGCTGATCGTTCCAATGAGATCGAGGCCAACCGCTTTGATGCGCTGTTCGTACGTTCCCTGGGAAAAGTCGCCGAGGTCGGCCGGTCGAGACGGCGTGGCGGCGGCATCCGCCGTCGCGGGGAATACCGGTGACGGACATGCCACAGAGATTCGGTAGACCACTTCCGACGCGTTCGTCCGGGAATTCGGCGCGTTATTCACGAACTCGACCGCGACAAGTCCCTTTCCGGCGACCACCGTCCCGACACTCGCTTGTCCGTTGTCAATGCTCCTCGCCGTGACATTGCAGGTCGCGACTCCGAAGAGAACGTCCACGTTCACGTCCTCCGTGTACGATGAAGTTGGCGACGTGATGGTATGGGTCCAGTTGAAGCTCCCGTAGTACATCGGGGCGTAGTTGCAGCCCTGGACGACCGTGTACACGCATCCTTCCTCTCCAATCCCACGAAGTGTGATATTCGTCGTCGTCGACCTGCCGCCCCCGACGCTGTAGACGCGGATCGTTCCTGTCTTCGGACCCGGAGACGACGGCTGAAACCACACGCGCAGGTAGCACCTACCCGCCACCCCATTCGGGACTCCGCCCGCATGACCCACTGGAGTCGGTCCATTCGTGCCAGACGTTGTCAGCGCGCTCGAGATGGATGTGCTATCGCAGATGAACCATGCCAATACCGATGGCCCAATCGCGCCTGTAGCTGGGTGCCACGACGGCCCCTCATCCACTTTGAAGTCCTGTTGAGTTGGATCAATCACCTCGAGCGCCACAGTGTCGTGCGCCCCCGCACCGGGAGGGAGCTGGATCACGAACATTTGCTCCGGATTGCCCTCGGTTTTCCCCACAGTCGCCTTGCCGAAGTCATGTGAGTCAGGCGTGACTGTGATCGCCAGTCGACCGACAGACGTTGCAGCCGCGCCGAGTGAAAGCGCCACTGCGCCTGTCAGGGCTATACGCGCCATCGAAGGCTGGCTCATCCGCTCTCGACCTCCTCGTGCCGGGCAACAGGTTGACGTCGCAGTTGCTTCGACCGCGGGTCTTACTGTTTCACGATCTCCACTCGGCGATTCTGCGCCCGGCCCAAGGCCGTCGCGTTAGGCGCGGCCGGCTTGGTATCGCCGAGGCCCTTCGTCGTTATGCGTCCGCCATCGATCCCGAAGGCAGCGACGAGCGCCGCCTTTACCGCCGCGGCGCGCGCGTCGCTCAGCGCCAGGTTCGACGCGCCCGCACCCACGTTGTCGGTGTGGCCTTCGATCAGAATCCTGAGGTCGCCGTGTCCCTTCATCGTGGTCGCGATTTCCCTGAGCACCGGTCGAGACTCCGGCTCGAGCTCTGACTTGCCTGTCGGAAAGAGGATCCCCCGCGTCACCCACCGCCCGTTGCTCGCCAGGGCATCGTACATCACATCGGTCTCGCTCTCGGCGACGCGGATGCCGGTGAGGAAGAGCGCTTCATCCTTCTCTTCGCTCCCGCCAAGTTTGATGCGAATCAGGCTGTCACGCTTGAACTGCAGTTCGGGAATGTTGTAGAGCCGCTGCTCATTCGCGTACATCTTCAAGTACGCGCTGTCCATGAGGATTCGCAGGTGGACAACCGTGCCATACACCTTGCTCGCGACGTCCTCCTCGCGGTGCCGCTGGCTTGAGCTCCCGTCCTGCCCGCCGCCGATGAGTACCACGTGGTGCGTGTGCCAGTCGATCTCGGCGGACGCGTCGCTACGGTCCATCTCCCCGCCTCCCTCGATCACGACCAGGGGCGATGTGGTTGGATAGACCGGGGGCACGAGCACGTCGATTTCCAGCGTGAAGCGCTGCGGGAGCTTCCTGCCTAACGGGACCAGAAACTCCGACTGCTGAGTGGCGCGCAGCATCTTCACTCCGTTGCGCTCGACGATTTCAGCAGCCCCGCCGCGATATTTCAGGCCGCGCGGGAAGTTGCCCACGCGGTCTTCGCTGAAGTCCGTGTAGAAAATGACCTTGCTGCCAGGCACGAAGTCGTAGTTCTCCCAGACCTTCGCGTCAGTACCCTGGCCCGCACCGCTGGACGGCGTCGCCGCCAGCACGAGCGCCGCAAGCATGGCGATGGATACGAGCCGTATTCGCAACATCAGTGCATCCTCCACGACAGTACGTGAATTCCGCAAATGCCACTGCCCGATGTCCGATCCCTGAAGCCTCTATTCGCGAGTCGCCCCGGTCCGCAGCCCGCGAAGTTCTGCGCGGACGCAATACAATAGCAGAATCACTCGGATTGGACAGAGGCCCTTCTGGATGTCACGGTGGTCGCCGATCTCGAGCGTGCGAGGCAGCATCGAGGTGGAATTCAGAGGTCCGGCTAACCGGCCGACCAGCTCCCGCTCCGCCGACCGACCCATTACGCCGGTACATGGCTGACTTTTGGCTGACGTCGCGACAGCGGCACCCGATACACGAACGCCCATACCGTCAAAGGCATGGGCGTAATGTGTTGCTGCATATGGCCTTGCAGTTCAGAGCGGGAGACGGGACTCGAACCCGCGACATCAAGCTTGGAAGGCTAGCGCTCTACCAACTGAGCTACTCCCGCGTCCCTCAACGCTACCTGATCCGCGCCCCGACGACAAGCGGCCCAGGCCGCCCGGCACTCAGCCCAGACTTCGGGCGTCGCTGCCGCGGCGGAGTCACTTGTTCGCTGACGGCGGCTTCAGCCCGCCGCCGTTCACCCGGGGATCGTGCGAAAACGGCACCACCGTCACCCCGCGCGCGCCGCGCACATCGAATGCGGTGACGACGATCGAGTTGGGTCCGAACTGCAACGCCGTGACGTTGACGAGGGCCGTCCATCCCTCGCCGTTGCCAAGCGCGCCAATCGGCCCGCGCGTCAGCGCGCGCTGAATACCGCCGATCGACAGGTTCACCGAATCGATCGGGAAGCTCGCGTGCACCGTCGCGACGACCGTGATCGTGTCGCCGAGCGCGATGCCGGGAATCGGCCGTGCCACCGTCACGAGAATGCTCGTATCGACGGGAAACCGGACTGCGATCTCCGCGCCGCCACGCTGCGCACCACTGCTGGCAGTGATGATCGCCGTCCCCGTGCTCCGCGCCGTCACCGTCCCATCTGCCGAGA
>JAYUOR010000797.1:0-2420 GCA_043760765.1 Planctomycetota bacterium
GCTGACCTCAACATTCCGCCCGACGGACGCAGCGACGGTTTCGTCGTGACCTGGTTCCGAATCGGCTCGTAGTCACTCGGCCTTCGGCCAGTGGGCCTCCCAGTCCAGCGCCCGCGGCGGCGGGGACTGCATGCCCTCGAGGAAAACCAGCGCGCGTTCCTTCGAGCGCTCGGCGCGCTGGGTCGGCGTGAGCAGCATGGCTTGCTTGCGAGTCGCGAGCGCCCGCACCTGGGCCTGCTTGCCGCTGGTGTCGAGGTGCGAAAGTCGCTGGACTCCGCGCGGGGACAGCGCGAGCACGATGCGTGCGACCGCAGCTTCGCGAAACATGTCGAGGAAGCCGCGCGTCAACTGCACCTGCGGCAACGGGTGCATCAACTCCATGCCCGCACGCCAGCGTTTGCGCTCGCTGACCAGCAGCACGTGATTGAAGATCAACTTGTTGGTGCCCATCGACAACGCCTTCTGAGGCACCGTGCGATTGACCAGCTGGTCCAGCGACTGCAGTTGCGGATTGTCCTTGAGCCGCGAGACCACGTCCCAACGTTCGTCAGCCACGAAACGATCCGCGTTCATCTCCCAGTACAGGTGCCCAAGCTCGCGGCCGCGTGCGAATCGCGCCAAGTGATAAGGCACGAAGTGATTGTGTGCGATCGTGTCGGCGGCCAGATGGGCCAGGTACCCGAGCGCGAAGGCCTGTTCGGCGGGCGAGCGGGCCAGTTCCCGCATCTCCTCGACGATGGTCCAGCGATGGCAGTGGTTGTAATGCCCGCCAAAGGCCTTGAAGTTGATCAGGTCCGCGGCGATGTGCCCGTACTGCCAGGCTTGGCGCTCTTCGCTGATCAACGTGCAGACACGCGGCGGCAGCAGTTCCTTTCGCCGGCGCCAGACGCGTGCCTCGAACTCGAGATGATTGCCGGGGCCCCAGGTTACCCCCGCGAGAAGCAGCAGCGAGCAGAGCGCGATCAAGGGAATCATGCCGCTTTTCTTAGTCCCCGCGCCTGGGCTGGACAAGCCGGAGGGAAATCCTCGTCACAGTGTGGGGTCGCGGCCGTCGCGTTGCGCGTATGCCGGATCGATGCCTCGCTGGCGTGCCATCCCCGCTGAACATGCCACCACCTTCGTCCAACTGCGCTCGAGATCCCAAGTGAGTTTCGCTGCGTCCAGGTAGGTCGCAAAACTGTGCTTGAGACCGCTTGCGCCGAGCAGGGCCATGTGGATGCGGCCCCAATGCCTGACGATCAGACTGAATCGCCGCAGGCTGTGCAAATGGCCACGTATGCCATCGAGGTCCAGCAGTACCCACTCGCGGCCGGTCCAAAGCGCATTGCTCTCGTGGAAGTCGCCGTGCAGTCTGCCGCGGCGATGCATCTCGGCCATGAAATGTGGAAAGGCCTGCACGCCCGAACCGTTGTCCTTCCAAATCACGTTCAAGAATTGGCCTTTGATGAACTCGGAAACCAGCAGGCTTCTTCCTCCGTTGCCCTCCAGCACCAGGCGCGGCCTGGGCGTCGAGAGTGGGGCCAGCGAAGCGTGCATCTCCGCCGAGCGCCGCGCCCGTGAGCGCCTCAACCCAAGGGCTACGAGGTGCTCGGCCGGGAACACCTTGATGGCGAGCTCGCCGTGCCGCCAGACGCGACCGGGTTTGATCACCACAACGCCGTGACCCGGCCCGTGCTCTAACCAGGCCCGGGCCTGGGCCTCGAGTCGGGCGTCGGGCGGGCCGAGAGCACGGACCTGCAGGCCGCCGATGTTTCTTCTGGGAATGATTGTGATGTTGCTCGGCGGCCCGAGGGCCGTCCTTTGCGGCGGACTGGCTACGCGCTGGGGCACAAAGCGTCATGCTAGCTACACAATCCTCGAGTAGAAGGGTGCCACCGAGTCGATTCCGCGCGGTCGCAGCCGTGCCTCACGGGAACGCGACCCTCTTGGGGGCTCCGGCAGCCTCTCCCGCGCGAAGTTCCTGGGATTCCGGGCGCGTTTCGCGGCGTGACTTCATCCTCCGGACCCATGGGCGACTCGCCCCGCATCGAAGCGCTGCTCGAGAACGCAACCTGGCTGCGCGGGCTCGCCTCGCAGATGCTGGCCGACCGCGCCCCGCGCCGGTGAAACCGGTGCCTGGCGCCGGAGCGCTGCCTACACTGCGCGAGCCATGTCGCCCGACGCAGCGAAGCCGCTCACGATTTGCCACGTCGATGCCGAGCGGAAGTTCTCGGGCGGCGAGGTGCAGGTCTTCCTGCTGATGCACGGCCTGCGCGCGCGGGGACATCGCTCGATCCTCATCGCTCCCGCGGGATCAGCGGCCGCCTTGCGCGCCCGGCGCGACGGTTTCGATGTCCGCGAAGTCGGCATGCGCTCCGACCTCGATTTCGTCTCCTTGCTGCGCAGCAGTCGAATCTTGCGCGAACTGCAGCCCGACCTCG
>JAYUOR010000798.1:0-6077 GCA_043760765.1 Planctomycetota bacterium
GCGCGACGAAACGGCGGCGGAGGCGGCCTTCCTGGCCGCTGAGCACGACGTTTCTAGCGCGACGCAGCATCGCCGAAGACCGCGAAGCCGAGTAGGCGATTTTTTCAACGGGCTGCTAGCGTGGTTCGAGGTCGACGGTCCGCAGGCGCAGGGAATTCAGGACGACTGCGACGCTCGAGGTTGCCATCGCGGCCGCCGAGAGCGCGGGTGACGGGCTCCAACCGAGCCAGGGCTCGAGCGCCCCGGCCGCCGCGGGCAGTGCCACGAGGTTGTAGCCGAAGGCCCAGGCCAGATTGACATGCACCGTGTGCAGCGTCCGGCGGCCGAGTTCGATCAGGATCGGCACGCGCGCTGGGTCCGAGCGCAGCAGCGTGCAATCGGCCGCTTCGATCGCAACGTCCGCGCCGCTGCCCATGGCGATGCCGACGTCCGCGCGCGCCAATGCCGCGGCGTCGTTGACCCCGTCGCCGACCATGGCGACGCCGCGGCCGGAGTGAGTGAGTTCCGCGATGGCCTCCGCCTTGGTTTCCGGCGTCATCGCGCCGCGCGCGCGCTCGATTTGCAGAGCTTCGGCGACGCGCGCCACGGCGGCTTGATTGTCACCGGAAAACACCATGACCTCGACACCCTGGCGGCGCAGGCGCGCGATCGCGTCGGCGGATTCGGGGCGCAGTTCGTCGCTGAAACCGAACACTGCCTGCGCGCGGCCGTCGACGACGAGCACCGCCGTGGTCTCGCCGCGCGCGAGCATCGGCGCGAGCAGGCGTTCGATGTCGAGGGGATTGAGCGCGCGTGTCGCCGCGGCGGCGCGACTGCCGACGAACACGGCGCGCGCACCGATCTGCGCTTCGACACCGGCGCCTGGCAGGGCCAAGAACTCGCTGGCCGGTTCGAGCGCGAGTTCGCGCCCGCGCGCCGCGGCTTCGAAGGCGCGGGCGAGCGGTTGTTCGCTTTGCACTTCGACACTCGCGGCCAGCGCCAAAGCGACATCGTCGGAGAGTTCCAGCGCGGCAATCGACACCAACGCCGGCCGTCCCACGGTCAGCGTGCCGGTCTTGTCGAAGACGACAAAACCAATGCCGACGAGCCGTTGCAGTGCGCCCGCGTCGCGCACCAAGACGCCTTCGCGCGCGCCGCGGCCCACGGCGGCGATGATCGCGGCGGGTGTGGCCAAACCCAGCGCGCACGGACAGGCGACGACGAGCACCGCGACCGTGTGGCTGAGTGCGCGCGTCCAGTCTGCGCTGAGCGCAAACCAGACGCCGAGCGTGACCGCCGCCGCGATCAAGACTCCGGGCACGAACACGGCGCTGACCCGGTCGGCAAGTTCTTGAACCGGCGCGCGCGATCCTTGGGCCGAGCGCACCGCGGCCGCGACACGTCCCAGGCTCGATTCGGAGCCGATGCCCGTGGCGCGCAACGAAAGTGCGCCTGCGCCGTTCAACGAGCCGGCCTTGATGCTTTCGCCTGGACCGCGCGCGACTGGCGTGCTCTCGCCGGTCCAGGTCGATTCGTCCAGCCAGGTACTTCCATCGAGAATGTCGCCATCGACGGGAATGCGTTCGCCAGGCCGCACGAGCACCAGATTGCCCGGGCGAACTTCGTCGAGCGGAACTTCCGTTTCCACGCCGCGGCGCAGCACGCGCACGCGATCCGGTGTGAGCGCGAACAACGCGCGCACTGCGTCGCCCGCGCGAGCGCGGACTCGCGCCTCGAGCCAGCGGCCCAGCAACACGAAGGTCAGGATCAAGACAGCCGCGTGCAGGTGCTGTTCAGCGCCGGGCAGCGTGCCGGGGCGCAACGTTTCGATCGCTGCCGCGCTCCAGGCCGCGAGACTTCCCAGCGTCACCAGGGAATTCATGTCCGGCGCAAGACGCGCGGCGGCGCGCGCGCCCGAGCCGAGAATGCCGGCCCCAGCGATGAACTGCACCGGCACCGACAAGAGCAGCGCAAATTGATGGTCGAGGTGCAGCGTGTGCGCGAAGACGACCGGCGCCCCGAAGATCGCGGCAATCAGCACATCGCGCCGCACGCGTGTCAGCGACGCGGCTTCCGCCTGATCGCTGAACTTCAGCGAGGCCGCGACGGAGTGCTCGCGGTCAAGACCGCCCGGAACGCTGTAACCCGCCTTGAGCACCGCCGCGGCGATCAGCGGCCCGGTGGCGACTTCGCGCTCGCGCATGACGCTGGCGCTGCGCGAGCCATAGTTGACGCGCGCCTCAGCGACACCCGGCAGCGACCTCAGGGTCTTCTCGATCGTCGCGGCGCAGGCCTGGCATGACATCCCGGCTACCGGGAATTCCAGTCGCTCAAGCGTCGATGGGGCCATGTCGATGAGCATAGCCCGATCGCAGGCAGGACTCGATGCTGCGCGCCAACGGCGTGCGCGTGGCAGGCCAAGTGAGTACAACCAGCGCTCGATTTCCAACTCAACATCCCGGGGCCGCGATCAACGCGCCGCCCGGGCGGTCCGCCGAAACAGCCATGACCAACAACGAAAAGAACTCGGGGCGTTTTCGCGCCGTGAAGGCCTACAAGAACGAGGCTTTCATGGCCAGTCCCGATGCGCGTCTCCTGCGCATCCTGTCCGAGTACGTCGAGCCCGCGGCGCGCTTCGAGGATTTGCAGGTCCGCGACACGCTGGTGATCTTCGGTTCCGCGCGCATCCTGCCGCGCGACAAGGCCGAGGCTGCGCTCGAAGCCGCGCGCGCGAATGGCGGCGACGTCGGCAAGGCCGAGCGCATGCTCAAGATGTCGCACTACTACGAGTGCACGCGCGAGCTATCGCATCGGCTGACAGTCTGGTCGAAAGCGCTCGACGCGCGCTCCGAGAAACCGATCGAGAAGGAAGAGCGCCGCTTCGTGATCTGCTCTGGTGGCGGGCCCGGCATCATGGAGGCCGCCAACCGTGGCGCGAGCGAAGCCAAGGGCGTCAACATCGGCCTGAACATCGCGCTGCCCTTCGAGCAAGAAGTCAACCCGTGGATCACGCGCCGCCTCGCTTTCGAGTTCCACTACTTTTTCATGCGCAAGTATTGGTTTGCCTATCTCGCCAAGGGCATCGTCGCGATGCCCGGCGGATTCGGCACGCTCGACGAGTTCATGGAAATCGTGACCTTGATCCAGACCTTGAAGATCAAGAAGAAGCTGCCGATCGTGCTGTTCGGCACCGAGTACTGGGACGAGGTCATCAACTTCAACGCGATGGCGAAGTGGGGGATGATCAACGAAGAAGACATCAAGCTCTTCCACCGCACGGACTCGGTCGACGACGCGTTCGAGTACTTGACGACCGAGTTGCGCCACTACCTCAACGAGCCGCCGCCGAGCGAAGGCGTCGGTTCGCCGAGCAAGCCCGTGCCCACCAAGGGCAGCATGGACCCGAGCTAGCCCGCGACGCTGGTGTGGTCGTGGACGATGCGCCAGCCTTCGGCGTGTCTCTTCATCGCGAGCGTGAACAGGCCTTCGCTCACGTGGCCGTCCTTGAACGTGACTTTCCAGCGACCGCGCACGAGGCCGGCGTCGGCGGCGAGCACCACGGGCTCCAGACTCGTGAACGAGAGTACGCCCATTTCGCGGCCGCCCTGCTGATAGCGCTCGCGATAGCGCGCCAGCGTCGCATCGTATCCGCGCGTATCGCTGCCGCCCGAAAAGAAGGTCAACTGCGGCGAGCGCCAGTAGCCTTCGGACATGAAGCTCTCGAGGTCGCCGCGATTCCAAGCGGCTTCCTGCGTGCGACAGACGGCGAGCATGTCGCTCCCGTTGGAGGCCGGAAGCGAGGCGCATGAGCCGAGCAAGGCGAGTACGACACCGAGGATGAGTTGGCGCATGCCTGCATTCCAGCGCAGTCGCCCGCAGGGTGCCAGGCAGCGCAGGGACTTACCTCGTGCGAACCGAACTGCTCCCAACGACTGAGGTAGTTGATCCGTAGCCACGCAGCACAAGGAGTTGCATGAAATCCGCCCTCCCCGCCGCCCTCTTTCTCCTGGTCACGCGCTCTGCTTTGCTCCTCGCCCAGGAGCCGCTGCCGCTGCCCGTACCCATGCCCGAAACTGCCGCAGCCGCGGAGACTCCGACCTGGCGGCCGGCCGTGGGCCAACCAGCACCGGAGCCTGGGCTCGCCGTCTGGACCGACGACGTCGCAAGCAAGGACGGAACGAAGAAGCTGGAGCAGATCGTGCGCAGCGGCGGCGACTTTCCGACTTCACGAAAAGCGAAGACCCTGGCTGAACTCGCCGACCACGTGGTGATCGTGCATACCTTTGCCTGGGGAGATGGCCCCTCGATGGGCAGGGCCCTGCCGCTGATTCGCGATCTGCTGGCGGCCAATTCCGATCGCAGGCTCGCCGCGATCGGTATCTGCGATTTCGTCGAGCTCGAGACCGCGCGCGGAAATGCGAAGTCGCTGTTCCTCGATCATCCGATCGCGATCGAGAAATTCGAAGCGAGTCACTCGCCCTTCGTCGATTCGAAGATCCATCCACCCTGCTGGGCTTTCGTCGTCGGCCGCGGCGGCGGCCTGCGTTGGCAGGGCGATCCGGCTCGGGACGAGAAAGCATTCCTCGCGGCGGTCGCGGACGCGCTCGATGTGCCGGAGGTCGCCAAGCTCGAACGGCCGCTGCACGAAAAACTGGCCAAAGCACTGACGGAGTACTATGCAGGAAAGCTGTCGCGAGCGTTGTCGCTCGCTGCGGATGAGCGCGAGGCGGCGCAGAAATCACCGGACAAAGCCGGGCTCGAGGATGCGCAATTGCTCGAGAAGGCAGCGCACGAGGCTCAGCTCACTTGGTTGCGCGAATTGGAGAACGCGGCTGCGAAAAAAGACTCGACGGCGTATGTCGCGCTCGTGCGCGCCTGCAAGCTGGGCTTCGCAAAAGGCGACGTGGCCAAGGACCTCGAGCGCCTCGACAAGGAAGCGCACAAGGACGGCTTCTTCGAGATGCGCCTGATCGACTCGCAGAAATATTTCGAGATGTTCCAGGACCGCCCGATCCTTTTTCCGGCGCGCAAGGAAGCAGCCGGCGAGAAATTCGCGAAGAAACTCGAGAGCTTCGTGCGCTCGACGTCCAATTCGACCGAGGAGACGCGCACTGAGAAGGCGCTGGCGGATCGCTACCGGCTGACCGCGCGCTGATCCTTCTTCGGGAAGCTCTTGGCGAACCGCGAAAGGGCCGAGCCGATCTGCGCGGGATCTTCGTTGTAGATTCCTTCGAGCAGGTCCGCGCCGATCGCAGCCTGATCTTGCTGCTGCATGTCCAGCTCGGCCAGCGCCGCGCGCGCATTGGCGATCGCGGCTGCGGTGTCGCCTTTTTGGATGACGACGGTGCCCGTGGAGCTGCTGGTGATCGGTGCCGTGGACTCCGACGAGTCGCATGCGGCAAGCGCGAGTGCACAGGCGATACCGAAAGTCTTCTTCATCGATCCTCTGCCTAGTCGGGATCGCCTGATTTTCAAGCAATCCCGAGCTCCACGGTGCGTCAATTCGTATAGCCCAGACCCTTGAGCTTGTCGCTGACCGCCTTGTCGCTGGCCGCTTCCTTCTTGATGCGATCGATCATCGCCATCAACTTCGGCTTTTCGCCGCCGGCGCGCAGGATGCCGTTGTGCACGAGGTCGACCGCGTCGAGGTACTGATGCGAGCTGACCATCTTGCCGCCCATGTAGATGAATTCCTTGTCGCCGATCTTGGCGGGGAACTTCTTGGAAAGCTCCAGGAACTCCTCGGTCGCCTTCTTCGGTTCGCCGGCGATCAACGCTTCGACTTTGCCCAGGCGCGCGTCGAGGTAGAGCGCATCGCCCTCCTTCAGTGACTTGAGGGCCTCGTCGAACTTGGCGAGCGCCGTGGCGGAGTCGTTCGAGCCCAGGGCCGTGTTGCCTTCCTTGACAAGCTCCTTCGGATCTGCGGATCCGCAGGCGACGAGCGTGAAGGCGAACAGGGCGGCGAGCAGGTACTTCGTCAGATTCATGGTGCTGAATTCTACATCGGAAGACCGAGGCGCAAACGCGAGCCGACCGCTTCCCAATGCCCCGCCTGTCACAGCCTGGGGCCGACTTCGTACCCTGCGCCTATGGGAAGG
>JAYUOR010000799.1:0-6069 GCA_043760765.1 Planctomycetota bacterium
ACCCTGCGAGTCCCGCGACTCCACCGACCCCCCCCGCTAAGGAGCGAATGCCCGTGTCCGACAAAGAATTCATGTCCTTCGAGGACGCCCTGAAGGAACTGCGCCTCAAGGAAGAGGAGTTGAAGCGTCTGGTCAGCGAAGGCGAGATCCGCGCCTTCCGCGAGGGCGACACGATGAAACTGCGCAAGAGCGACGTTCAAAACCTGCGCGGCGAGCTCTCCGGCGGCGAAGTCGTCGACCTAGGCGGAGCCGGTGAGGAGCTGGTCTTCGAAGACGACACCGACCTCGATGCCGGAATGGCCACCGAGGAGATCGCTCAGGCCGACACGATCCTCGAAGAGGAAGTCGAGGACGTGGGCACCGTCGTCGGGGCCAAGGCCCGGCCCGTCCGCCGCGCCGCTCCCGTCCGGGCTGCGGAGCCTGAAAAGTCCGAGGGCATGGGTCTCAGGATCGCGATGATCCTGACCACGGTCGTGCTGCTGTTCGCTTTCCCGATCGTCATTTCCGCCGGCAGCGGAAACGCCGGCGGCATGGCGAAGGGAATCGCGGGCGTGTTCGGCGCCAAGTTCAACTAGCCGTCGCTTGCCATCTCGGCCGCACACGGCCCGCAGTCTCCACGAGGAGCCTGCGGGCCGTGTCATTGGCGCCGGTCTTCACCCCGAACTGTTGTCGCTGAGCCGTTCATGGCGCCGTTGCCAATGCAACTCGACCTTGCCGCTGCTCCCTGAGCGCCGTGGGTCGGACGCAACAGTTCGGAGTGGAGCCTGGCACCGTATAGAAAGTGCGTGTTTTCTACTTCGCGTTCACTACGCTCACGCCAAGGGCCTAGCTCTCGGAGTTCCTGGCGCGCACAAGGCAGCCGACTCCCGCGCGACCCCGAAAGAATCACACCTAATTGCCGGAGGTGTTCCGCCGCCGGCTTGACATGCAACGAAGAGACCCAAGAGGTCTGTGCAGGAAATTACCGATGATGAAGCTCTCGAACTTGAAGATGGCCCTCGGCGCAACGTGCCTGGCCATCGTCTTTTCCTCCTGTGTCGCGCAGGAAAAATACACGGACGCGCTCCAGACGTCCAAGCACTACCAGAAGCAATACCTAGAGACCGATCGCCAGCGCGGCGAACTCGCCATCGAGAATGCGCGCTTGAAGGAGATGCTTGCCGCCAGCGAAGCCAATCCGGTGTCGGCGTCCAGCAACATCGAAGCACTCGACAAGCGCCTGTCGGAGCTGAAGAACAAGCTGGCCGAGTTCGGCAGCAATCCCGGCGACGTGACGAAGTACGCCGTCGAGGGTGGCAACCTCTATCAGGTCAAGGAAGCGATCCTGTTTCCGCTGGGCTCTGCGACGCTCACAGCGGACGGCAAGAATGCTCTCGAAGCGGTCGCCGCCGACATCGAAACCAAGGCACACGGTCAAGTGTTCGTGCGCGGACACACCGACAACGTGCCGGTCTCCAAGCCTGAGACTTTGAAGCGATTTCCGCACGGAAACCTGCAACTTTCCGCTGAGCGCGCGGTCGAAGTCGCGGTCGCTCTGCAGGGCATGCGAAGTTCGGTCAGCGATCTCGTCGTGATGGGTTTCGGCGACAGCCAGCCGGTCACGTCGAACGACAGCGCCGAGAATCGTCAGAAAAATCGCCGCGTCGAGATCTTCGTTTCGGACCCGACCGTCGAGAAGAAATGAGTTCGCGGATCGCAGCCGCGATCCGTTCCTGAAAGCTCTGACATGCGAACGGGCGCCAGCGGGTTGCGACTTCGAGTCGTCCTCTTGCTGGCGCCCGTTGTCTTCGGCGCGTGCGGCAAAGCCGGCGACGTCGCGCCGAAGATGAGCGCGCTCGCCTTGATCGAACAGTTCGCATTCGTGCCGCAGGGCCGCGCGCCGCTCTCCTCGAGTGCGATCGGCGGCGCGAATCAGATCTCGATTGACGAAGCTTTGCTGGTCGGCATGTACGAAGTGACGCGCGCCGAGCTCAGCGCGTACATCGAGTCGGCGGCGGTGACGCCCGATCCGTTGCTCGTGCAGCACATCGACCGCTGGGCGGTGAGTGACGACACGTTGCCCGCCACTTTCGTCACGCGCGACGAGGCGCTCGGCTACGCGCGCTGGGCCGGAGTGCGGCTCTTGAGCCGTACCGAGTGGTTGTTCTGTGCGATTTCTCCGCGCGCGCTGGCCTATCCCTGGGCAGATTCTTGGCAACAGGGACGAGCCAACACGCTCGACCTCGGCCTGTGGCCCAAGGCCCCGACGCGAGTCGGCACGTTCGAAGGCGGCAGCACGGCGACGCACCTGTACGACATGCTCGGAAATGCCTGGGAGTGGGTGACCGACGAGGTCGCCAGCGCGCCCGGCAACGCCGACAGCGCCACAGCCCTCGGTGGTTCGTACCTGAGCTACAAACGCGAGATCCAGCGCGAAGGCAGCTTCTTCGCACAAGCACTTTCGGCGGGTGAGCGCCGCGAAGACCTCGGCTTTCGGGTCTGCGCGCCGGCGCGCGACTGGTTGGGGGCCCACGTGGCGGAGCTTCCGGGCAGCGCTGAAGTGCGCGCGAGACTGCGAGCCGTCGGCCGGCGCTGGGGATCGAGCGCGGTGTTGCTGCTTGGCGAGCTCGTCATAGCCTCGCCCTCGGCCGGCGCGCGCGACTCGCTCGAGGCCATCCTGAGCGGTGCGCGAGAGTGAGTTCCGACCCGAAAGAACCGCCGCCGGACGGCTCCCGTCCGGTCGTGCTGCCTGCGACGGAAGCCGCACACGCCCGGCCCGCCCTCTCCGGAGCGCGCGTCGTCGCGCTGCGCGCCCAGCTGGAGGCGAGTGGCTTCCGGCCATCGAAGCGCCTCGGCCAGAACCTGCTCCAGGACGTCAACATGGCGCGCGCCATCGCGCGAGACGCGCGCGTTGCGGCGGGGGACGTCGTGCTCGAGGTCGGCCCGGGTGCAGGCTTCTTGACCGCACATCTGGCCGACCTTGGGGTCGACCTGATTGCGATCGAAATCGATCCGCGTCTGCTCGAGATCGCGCGCGGCATGCTGGAGGACTACGCGCAGGTGCGTTGGATCTGCGGCGACGCGCTGGCGTCCAAGCATGCGCTCAATGCCGAGTTGCTGGCGGCGCTTCCACCCAGCGGTCCCTGGCACCTGGTTTCCAATCTTCCCTATTCGGCTGCTTCGC
The DNA here is from genome assembly GCA_043760765.1 of Planctomycetota bacterium. Lineage (GTDB taxonomy): Bacteria > Planctomycetota > UBA1135 > UBA1135 > JADJQU01. The sequence goes on from JAYUOR010000799.1 coordinate 3,164, forward strand.
CGATCCTGGCGGTGACCGCCCGTCTCGAGAATCCACCGCGCAGCGCGACGGTGCTGCTTCAGACCGAGGTCGCCGAGCGCATCGCCGCCATCCCCGGCGGCGGCGAGTGGGGACCGCTTTCGGTGCGGATTCAGCTCGCCTACGCGGCCCGAATCATCCGCAGCGTTCCGGCTCAGTTGTTCTGGCCGCGTCCCCAGGTCGATTCGAGCCTGCTGAGGCTTGAACTGCTCGAAGATCGTCCGGCCAGCGCCGACGGTCCGGAGCTCGATGCGCTCATCGACGGCCTCTTCCAGCATCGGCGACAGGCACTGGGGGGGCTGTTCACGAAAGCGCTGGGCTCCCGTCCGCTGGCCCTGGAACTGCTCGGGTCCCACGGACTCGATCCCAGCGCCCGCCCCCAGACGCTCTCCGCTCCGACCTTTCTGGCCCTCAGCCGCGACCAGCGCTGGCGATCGAGGCCCCGTGAAGAACGCAAGAGATCAAACTAAAATATTTGGCTGGCCCGAACTTTGGGCCCTTGGCATGGACCCCCGCGGGAGCTAGAAAGTTCGACGTTCGGACACTCTCGTTAGCGCGGCGCGACTCCCTGGATTGCGATTGGCCCCCCGGGCCCGACCAGGTAACCCTCCAGCCCGACCTGACGGACTGCGTTTCGCTCGGTTTTCTTCACGCGTCCTGGCCAATTTGCACGGAGAACGCTGTCGGCCGCGCCCCCTGGATTCCAGCCAGGGCGTGCGGACGCCCGCCCTGCGTGCCTGGGGTAGGCTTCGGTCGAGGAATCCTCGAGGGCTCGCGGCAGTCCCCTCAGGCAGCCCAGGTTTTTCGTTTCCATCCCCCGCGGTCCCCATCCGCAGCGCGTCTCGAAGTTCCCCAGTGCCCGACGACTTCAAACAAGCCATCGAGCAGATCAAGTTGCGCGTTCCGATCGAAGAACTCGTTCGGGAACGCGTTCCCGGTCTGCGCAAGAGCGGTCGGCTGTGGACGGCGTGCTGCCCGTTCCACGACGAGGGCACGCCTTCGTTCAAGGTCGATCCGGCGAAGGGGACTTGGCGTTGTTACGGCGCCTGCGGGATCGGCGGCGACGTGATCAGCTTCCTCGAGAAACACGACCACCTGGATTTTCGCGAAGCGCTCGACGTGCTGGCCGCGCGCTCGGGCGTCGAGATTCCCTCGTTCGCGAAGGGAGCTCAGCGCAAGGCTCGCGGTGCCGATGATCCGCTTTACGAAGTGCTCGAGCGCGCGTCCACGTACTACCAGCGCCTGCTGCATCGCCCCGAGGGCGCGCAAGCCTTGGGCTATCTCCTGAGCCGCGGTTTGAGCGCAACCACGATCGAGGCCTTCGGCCTGGGCTATTCAGCGCCCGGCGGTGAGGTCATGGTCGGCAAGGTGCTCGCGCAAGGACAGCCCGTCGAGCCCCTGCTCGCCACGGGTCTTGCGCGGCGCAACGATCAAGGCCGGCCCTATGATTTTTTCCGCGGCCGTCTGATGATTCCGATCCGCGACGAGCGCAGCCGCACCGTCGGATTCGGCGCGCGACGCCTCGACGATGCGGACAAAAATTCGCCCAAGTACGTCAACACCAGCGAGACCGAAGTCTTCCACAAGGGGCGATTGATTTTCGCGCTCGATCACGCGCAGGCAGAAATTCGCCGCAGCGGGCACATGATCCTGGTCGAGGGCTACACGGATGTGATGGCCGCGCATCAGGCCGGCGTGCGCAACGTGGTCGCGGTGCTCGGCACGGCGCTGACCGAAGAGCATGCGGCCCTGGTTCGCCGCAGCGGCGCCAAGCGCGTGACCCTGTGCTTCGACGGCGATGTCGCCGGACAACAAGCCACGTGGCGCGCGCTGAGCGGCCTGCTCGGGCTGGACATTGAAATCGACGTCGTGCGGCTCGTTTTCGACAAGCCTTCCGAGGCCGACGAGGATGCGGTCGTGATCAAGGACCCCTGCGATCTGCTGGTCCAGCGCGGTGCGAGTGCGTTCTTGGAGCAAATCGCCGGCGCCGCGAACTGGTACAGCTTTCTGTTAGCCTCGATCGATCCGCTCGAGGATCAGCCGCGCTGGCAGGCCATCGATCGCGTGCTCGAACTCTTGACCCGACTGCAGAAGCCGATCCAGCGCGACGCGCGCCTGACCGAATTGGCCGCGCACCTGGGACTCTCGGCCAGCGCGGTGCGAGAGCAATTCCAGTCGTTGCCGACGAGCACGCGCGAACGCGCGCAAGAACGTCAGCGCGCCGAAACGAAAGCCGCGAGTCCGGCTCCGAATGCCGCCTCCAATGCGGGTGCCGACGCGAGCCGCGGCCAGAATCGTCCTGCGGCGAGGACGGAGCCGGTGTCGCGCGCCGATGCGATGCTGGTTGTGGCCTGGCGGCAGTTGGTCGGCGCGGTGCTGCTCGACGGCAGCTTGGCGCCAGCGCTGGCCGAGATGCTCGAGATCGAAGGCAGCGCATGCCCCAACGCTGACATCGCGTCGCTCGCGAGCGAACTGCTGCTCGTCGCCCGACGCGAAGGCGCGCTGCCGGATCTCAACGGAGTCATGGCGCAGCTTTGCGAACACCCCTCGCGCGATCTGATCGTGCCGCTGATCGAGGAAGCCGCCGCCGCGGAGAGTTCGAGCGCGCTGTTCGACGGCGCTCGGGGCCATCTCCAGCGCGTCGCCTCCGAGAAGCGCCACGCAAAGCGCGTCGCCGAAATCGCGTCGCTAGCGCGCTCGAGTCCCGCCGAGCACAAAGAACGTCTCAGCGAACTGCATCGCGACTTGAGTCGCGAGAAGCTCGCCGTACCGCATCCCATGAGTGGTGAGCCCGCAAGCTCGCCGTCACACCGCTAGATCACCATGCCGCCCAGGTCGGGCGGCCCACACACTCCCGCAAGGACCTATGGCCATCGTGAAGATCTCAG
>JAYUOR010000800.1:0-6065 GCA_043760765.1 Planctomycetota bacterium
CGGGCGGCTTCGTTCGCCTCGACAGTTCAACGCGTCGCGGACATCTCGAGCTTGCCGGGCTCGACGCGGTTGGTGTGCAGCGCTGTGATCACCACCTGCACCGCCGCGAGCAGACGCCGTTCGATGGCGCCGAGATCCGCTCCTTCGCTCATGACCTTGGAGTCGAGTCGGCGCGCGAGATCGTGGGACACCCAGCCGCTTGCTTCGATGCGCATGATGACTTCGTTGCGCATGCATAGGGCGCCGCGCTCGCGCTCGTTGCTCTTGTCGACCAGCGAGCGACCAAGCGTTGCGAACGGCGTTTCCCAGTGTGCAAGATCCGCAACGGTTGCCAACACGTCGAGCTGACTACGAATGCCGCGCTCGATGCGCGGTGCCAATCCCGGCGCAACCACCAAACAGGGAATGTGGTGCAGTTGCGGTGGCGATTTGCCCTGCAGTTCGATGCCAGAGCAATGATCGGCGACCAGGACGAAGACCGTGTTGTCGAAATAGCCGGCGGCGCGCGCTGAAGCAAGGAACTGGCCCAGAGCCCAGTCGGCGTAGTGGATGCTGTTCCAATAGCTGTGCTCCGCCGTGTCGTCGGGATATTGCCGCGCATGTCCCTCGGGTACCTGGAAGGGTATGTGGGTCGAAGCCGTGAACGCCATGCCGAGGAAGGGCTGCTTCGCGCTCGCGAACTGCGCGTGCGCGGTCTGAAGGAGATCGTGGTCCCACGCACCCCAGCTGGCCATGGACTCGCGTCCGCTGGCGGCTGCAATCGATTCCTTGCCCATGTAATGTTCGAAGCCTGCGAGCGCTGCGATCGCGTCGATCCGAAACGAGCGCTCCGTTGAACCCTGCAAAAAATAAGTGGAATAACCCTCGCTCAGGGCCAGTTGACCAAGATAGGAAAGGCGCGACTGCTCGACGCCGCGGCCGAGATAGGGAACACCCGGTAACGAGGGCAGGCCCGCGAGCACGGCGAACAATCCGTGCGTACTGCGTTGGCCGGCCGCGAACAGATTCGTGAACAACACGCCCTGCTGACTCAGTGCATCAAAGTTAGGCGTCGTGCCCAGGGCAGCTTGCCCGTGCTCGGCACGGACGGAATCGACGACATCGGCGTCCCAACTCTCGAGCAGTAGCACGACGACGTTGGGGTGACTCGTCACGGGTTTGCCTCGCGCACGCAGCAGCGGATAGAGCGGATCGATCGCGCGGTCCGCAGGATCGAAGACCTGCGCGTGGACGTTGGCGACAGCTTCCTCCCAGGGCATGAAATTAGTGCGCAGATTCGCGGAGCCGAGGAATGAGTGCGCGACGCTGAACGGGCCGCTGAGCGCAAGATAGCCCGCGGAAACCGAACCCGACTCGAAGGCGTCGACGATGCCGATCGGTTTGCCGGTCACATTTCCGCGCATGGCGAGCACCAAGAGCGGCGCGAGCGCGAGCAAGGTCCAGGCCGGAGCGCGCGCGGGTTCCAGGCTTGCGTCCCAGCGCATGAATCGCCGCCAAACGAACGCGAGCACCGCCAATGCCGCGAGCATGCCGAACATCGCAAATCGATAGCTCTCCCACACGATCGCGACCATCAGCGACTGGTCGTCGACAAACGAGACCAACTCGGGTCCGACGTGCCGGCCGACTGTGCCGAAGTAGGCGATGTCGCCGGCCGAAATCAAGGCGACGATGCACAGGTACGCGTAGGCGATCCAGGCCCAAATCGCTCGCCACGCGGGGCGTCTCGCGAACTCGAGCGGCAAGAGCAGCGCCACGATCACCGGACCAAGACCGATGGCGATGATCGAAGCATCGAGCACCAGACCGTGAAGGCAGGCGCCGAGCACTGCCGACGTGGAGAGATCCTGAAAACTCTGCGACCAGATCCAGAAGAGCGCGGCGCGCGCCGCGCTGAACACGGCGAAGTGCGCGGCGACGATCCACGTCGGGCGCGCCAGATAGGACCAGCGTTTCAAACCGGCTTGCCTGCGGCGATGCGTCGGAGCATGGGAGTGCAGAGGCAAACACAGCCGCACGAAGAGATCAAGGGTGCGGAATCAGCTCCGCACCCCCGCGAACCCAGCGCCTACTTGCAGCCGGCCGGGCAAGCCGCCGCGCAAACCGGAGGGCCGTCCGGTCGGCAACTTGGCTTGCACTCACCGGGGCCGTCGCAGGCGATGACGCGGCAGGTTTCGCCCTCGCAGGCGATTTCGATCGAGCACGCAGCGCCGTTCGCGTCCTGACACTCGACTCGGCAGGTCCCCTCGGGCGTACAGGTGACGGTGGCGTTGCAGGATTGCGCGGCACTCGGGACGAGCTCGGCGGCCGCGGGTTTCGCGTAGAGGTACGAACCGGCGCCGAGCGCGCCGAGCAGAATGGTTGCGATCAGGATCTTCATGGATGTCCTTGGCTTGGTTGTATGCAGGCCACGTCACATGACGTGGTCACAAGATCCACTTATGACCGCCGGGGTGGCGGCGAAATTCCATCACGGATCCGAACATGTCTCGGTATCGCAGCATTGCATCAGCGCGCCAAGCTGCTTCTTGGAAAGCACGCGGCGAACCTCGAGAATCGAGTCGACACACGTGTCGAGCGAGTGCGCGCGCAGACGGTTGATCTCTCCAGCGAGAGTGCGCAGGTATTCCGGCGCCGCCGCGGGATCGCGCAGCGCCTTGTGAAGCGTCTGAAGTTTCGCGTCCGCTTCGGCATCGCACTGGAACCCGGGCTCGCAGGAATTCGTGCGCCAGCTTTCCAGCGCGCGCGTTTGCTCCGCGCTCAGGTCGAGGTTGCTCAAGTCGGGCGCGGCCAGGCAATTCCGCATGGTTTTGGCGCTGCCGGCGGGCTCTGCGCGCAGCCAGCTCTTCGCGTTCCAGCCCAGGCTCGCAAGCAGTGCCCCCGCCAGCAACCAGTTCATCGTCGTGGTGTTCATCGTCATTTTCCCTCACTTGGATCGATCGAAGCCAGCAGTCGTTGTTCGGGAGCCGCGCGAAGCTCGAGCGCCGCGGGGCTTTCTTCATGCAACGCCGCGGGCCATTGCCCATGGCGCGCCAGTTCGCCGCGCGCGGGTTCGCGCCCCATGGCAGAGGCGGCTTCGAGCAAGGCCGCGGTTCCGGCGCAGCCGATCAGTGCCGCCGCGATGCGTTTCATGCGCTGATTCCAGGGACTTTCCGCGCGCGCAACGACGGCTGCACGGGCGCGAATGCCCGGCCATAGGTCCAAAACAGGTTCAGCACTGCGCAGTGGCGCCAAGCGCGCGCTCAATACGCGCAGTTCCTCGACGTGTCGGCGGCAAGCGTCGCAGCTCTCGAGGTGAGACTCGAGTTCCAGCGAGGCAAGCGCTTCGCCATCCGTCCAGGCCGAAGCCTGCAGGCGCGCGCTGTCGCACGCAAGCGCCTGCGCGGGCGCGGGTCTCCCGGAGTTCAGATCGGAATGTTTCTTCATGTGGGAATCACCCCCAAGTCAATGGCGCGAACGCGCGGTGCGCGTTCGAGTTCGATGAGTTTCGTGCGTGCTCGGTGCAGTCGCGACATCACAGTGCCGACGGGCAGATCGAGCACATCGGCAATCTGTTGGTAGTCGAGGCCTTCGATTTCGCGCAGCACGAGCACGGCGCGATGCTCGGGGTTCAGCGTGGAGATCCAGTGCTCGACCTGATCGCGATCGTCCACGGCGCGCAGCCCGGCTTCCCCCCAATCCGAAGTCTGCGAGTGCGGCAGACTGAAGCTGCGGCGCCTGCGCTCGCGCTCCAGGCGTTTGAGGCAGTGATTGAGCGTGACGCGATACAGCCAGGTCGAGAAACTCGACTTGCCGTTGAACTTGGCGCAGTTCTCGAAAACTTTCACGAACACCTCCTGCGCAGCGTCGTCGGCCTGATCGCGACCGACAAGACGGCGGCACAACCGTTGGACATGCGGGCCATGGGCCCGATAACAGTCCTCCAAAGCCCCGATGTCGCCGGCGCGCAGGCGCGTGAGGACCATGGCGTCGAGTTCCATTTGGGGGTTGGAGGGCGAACGACCAGCTGCGTCGTCCAGGCTATGACCCGCGGGGGCTGGCTGTAATTCCATGAAACTTGTGGGCGGGCCCGCCGGGTTTGGCGGCCCGACTCCTACGCCCCGGCGTTGCGCGCGTTGGTACGGTCTGGGTCAGGTCCTTAGATTGGGTTTTGGAGGATCCAACGATGCCCCTGATGCGTGAACAGTTCCATCGAATCCGCCTCGAAGGGCTCCGAATATGGACCTTGCCCCGGCATTGGGTTTCAGCGGCAGCTCGCCGGCGCAGGAGGCTCCAGCGAAACCGGACGAACGTCCCTATCTCCGAGTCGTCACGGATGCCACGCGCGCGAATGCCGCCGCGCTCGCGAAGCTGCAAGCGCCAGGCAGCGTCCTTTTTCAGGACGACTTCGAAACCGCGGAATCCTTGAAGAACTATTTCGAGGTCCGTGGCGCGAAGGAAGGTTGCGCGAAGATCACCGCGGACGCGGCGCTCGCGCACACGGGTCATGGCGCGCTGCAATTGAGCGCACCCGCCAACGCAGGCAATTCATCCGGCGCGGGTGTCAGCGCCTGGCTCGGCGACAAGGGCGCGGAGCGCGTACACCTGCGCTACTACCTCAAGTTCGCCGCGGACTACGACCAGGGCAATCTCAATCACACCGGCGGTTCGCTGGTCGCGGTCGCCGGCGTGAACAAATGGAAAGCGATGGGCAGCGCGGGTATCCGCCCCGCGGGCGACGATCATTTCAGCTCGGCCTTCGAAACCTGGCGTGATTGGGGCCGCCGACCCGCGCCGGGCTCGCTGCATCTCTACACGTATTGGATGGACATGAAGATCGATCCCGACGGGAACTACTGGGGCAACATGCTCCAGCCCGCGGCCGCGGACCGCTTCGTGCCCGTGCGCGACCAGTGGTATTGCTTCGAATTCATGCTGCGCGCGAACGAGCTCGGCCAGGCGAACGGTGAACTCGCGGCGTGGATCGACGGCCGCCTCTACGCGCACTTCGACGGTCTACGCTGGCGCAGCGATGCCGCCGTGCTGCTCAAGCGCATCGGCCTCGACGTCTACGTGCATCATGCGGCGCAGGACAACACCGTCTGGTACGACGACTTGGTCGTATCGAGCGGCTATGTGGGTCCGCGCAAATGAGTCGCGAGCGCGCTGCGCTCACCAGTGGATCGAGTACGGCCGCCAGACGCTCTCGGGGCCGTAACCGCCGAATACCGTCCCGTAGCTCAGCTTGTGCTGCAGGCACTCGACGTCCAGCGCGACGCCCTTGGCGAAACCGGCCAAGGGCCCGAACAACATTCCAACCGGCGCGAACACGAGGATGTTCAGCGGCCAGTAGATAGGATCCGCTTCGAAGAGCGCGCGCTTGTTCCGGTAGACCTGGGTGGGTGCGTCGACAGCGCCGGTAAAAACACCGGTCACCGCGCCGGTCACGGTAGCACAGCCCGTCGAAGTCGTAACGGCTCCAAGGGCGAGCACCAGCGACGCGGCGGTTTGTTTCACAGACTGCATGTTTCCCTCGCGGTTGATCCGAGCGTAGACGCCCCAAGATGTCTTGTCAAAACGGCGCGTCGTGTTCAAACGAAGTAGCGCACGGAGAGCCAGCACCACGCCGCCGCGACGAATGCGGCAGCCACATCGAGCAGCACACCGGTCTTCGCCATGCGCGGAATGCTGACGTAGCCACTGCCGAAGACGATCGCGTTGGGTGGCGTGCCCGCGGGCAGCGCAAAGTCGCAGGAGGAGGCGATCGTCGCGGCGAACAACACGCTGGTCCTGTCCGCACGCGCCACAGACCCCCACAGGACTGGCAGCATCACGCCGATCGTCGCCGTATTCGAGGCGACGGCCGAAAGCGCGACGGTCGCGGCGCTCGCGATCGCGATCTGCGCGAACGACGAGAGTCCGCCGAGCGCATGCAACTGGGTTCCGATCCAGTCGGAAAGTCCGCTCTCCTGCACGCCGGAGGCCATGGAGAAACCGCCGCCGAGCAGCAGCAAAGTCGCCCACGGAACCATGCGCAGCGACTTCAGTTCGAGGACTGCGCGACGCTCGACGCGCGCGAACAGCAG
>JAYUOR010000801.1:0-17389 GCA_043760765.1 Planctomycetota bacterium
TGTTGGGCGAAGGGAAGCCGTTGTCGCGGCCCCAGCATTGCACGTCGACCAGCGTGCCGGGCACGACGAGGTAGGGCGCCGGCGCGCCACCGAGTGCTCCAACTGCGAACGCATTCATGTCGAGCGAGTACACACCCGAGCAATCGTTCGGCGGAGGATTTCCACCCGAGTTGATCGAGATCGAACGTTTGATCGGCGCATGGACGCAGCGCAGTCCACCTTGGAACGGGGCTGCCGCGCGACCGGCGTTCGTGTAGAGCATCAGGCCGGGGGTGTTGTTGATCACATTGATCGCGGAGAGTGTGAATCCGAAACCGGCGGTCGCGCTTGGAATTCCACTCGCGCTGATCGCAGGCGTGCAGCCGAGTGAGTTGACCTTCGCCGTGCAATAGCTGGAGGGCGTCGGACAGGGGCCGTCGTAGCGCGCGACCCAAACATCGATCCAGCCCGCTGACGGAGCGCCAAGGTTGCCATCGGTCTGGCCGCCGACGAAGACGCTGTTCATTCCGTCCGAAGCCAAGGCAAATGAGTAGTCTCCGCCGATCGTCCCGAGTTGACTGGACCAAGTCTGATTCCCGGCGCCGTCGTAGCGCGCGAGCCATGCATCGGCTCCTCCCGCGTTGGTTCCCGCAAAACTGCCCTGAGTGAAGCCACCCACGTACGCGCCGCCTGATCCGTCCTCGGTGGCGGCAAACGCAACATCGCTGGCCGGAGTTCCGAACTTCCTGAACCAGGTCTGGTTGCCAGCGCTGTCGTAGCGCGCGAGCCACGCGTCAGGGAACGATTGGCCTCCTGGCAGAACGGTCTGGCCGCTCAAATACACACCGCCTGCACCATCCGCCGCTGCGGCGCGAGCGAAATCGTCGGCGATCGTTGCGGACTGTCGAATCCAGATCCGGTTCCCCGCATTGTCGTAGCGCGCGAGCCAGGCGTCCCAGTTGCCCGGGTTGGTGCCCGCCAGGTTGCCCTGCGTGTAGCCGCTCACATACACGCCGCCCGAACCGTCCGGCGCGGCACAATTGGACATCTCGTTGGTGATCGATCCAAATTGACGGATCCAAAGCTGATTCCCCGCGCCGTCGTAGCGCGCGAGCCAGACGTCGCCGGCGCCCGCACTGGCGCCGCCGAGGTTGCGGCTCGTGGCACCGCTCACGTACACGCCCCCAGCTCCGTCCGATGCAGCGCCCCAGATCGAGTCAGGGCCGGACGTGCCGAGCTGGCGGATCCAGGTTTGGTTCCCCGCGCCGTCGTAGCGCGCCAGCCAGGCGTCACTCGATCCCGCGTTGGATCCGCCGAGGCTGCCGTCGGTCATGCCTCCTACGTACACACCGCCAGAACCGTCCGGCGCCGCGGCGAGCGCAGCGTCAGGGCCACTTGTCCCAACCTGCCGAATCCAGATCTGATTGCCGCCGCTACCGTAGCGCGCCAGCCAGGCGTCGTTGCCCCCCGCGCTCGGTCCGCCGAGGTTGCCGCCGGTCCATCCGGCCATGTAGGCGCCGCCCGACCCATCCGTCGCGGCGGAAGCCGCGAGCTCGCCGCCCGCCGTGCCGAACTGTCGCACCCAGGCCTGGTTCTGCGCGGCCGCGGGGGCTGCTGCGAAGGCGAGAAACGCGAGACGGAATTTCAGGGCTGAGCAGTTGCGCATGGAAGGCTCCTTCTGCGATGTGCTGACGACAGGAATCTCCCGGGCGTAGACGTGCCATCGGGAAAGTTACCCGACCCGGGCTCGAGTGCGGCAGCTTCATCGGCAGCACTCGCTCCAATCCGCCTTCTCCGCGTCAAGGGCCAGCCCGGAATTCGCCGCGAACTTTTTTGGAGAATGCGATTTCCCTCCAGCTTCGTAGCCCACGGGGGTTGACGCATTGGCGCTCTGCGTGGAGAGTCTCCCGGCCCTTCTCAACATGCTCGACTTCCCTCGACTCGATTTCTTGCGCCGCGCCGGTCTGGTGCGCACCCCGGCTCCGGCTCCCGCGCCGGTCATCACGGCGCGCGTCGTGTGCGTCGCCAGCGGAAAAGGCGGCACGGGAAAGAGCATCACTTCGACGAATCTCGCGACCGTTCGCGCGGGTAAGGGTGAGCGCGTTTTGCTGATCGACTTCGATGCGGGTCTCGCCAACGCGCACCTCTTGCTCGGCCTCGCGCCGCAGTACGACCTCGGTCACGTCATGGAAGGCTCGATCGATCCCTTCGATGCGCTGGTCGAAGGGCCGAACGGCTTGAAATTGCTTTCAGGCGGCGTCGGCCGGCACACGTTGACGAATCCGACACGCCGCGAACTCGAGCGCTTGTTCAAGAGCCTGCGCGCCCTCGAAGACGCCTTCGATCTGATCGTGATCGATCACGGCGCGGGCCTGGGCTACGGCACGGTGGCGCATCTGGCGGCGACCAGCACGCTCCTGCTCGTCACCAGCCACGAAGTCACCGGACTTTCGGACGGCTACGCGCTCTACAAACGCGCGCTCTCGGTCAATCCCTACATTCGCGTCGGCATGCTGATCAATCGCGTGCCCGATCCCGGCTCGGCCGAGTCGGCCTGGACTAGATTCCGCAACGCCTCGCAAAAGTTTCTCGGCAGCCAGCCCGAGCTTTTGGGCTGGGTGCCCGCCGACGTGGCCGTCGGCCGTTCGGTCGAAGTTCGCTCGCCGGTCGTGCTTTCCAGTCCCGATTGCGAGGCCGCCCGGGCTTTCCAGCGACTTGCGGACTGGCCTGCCCTTGACCTCGCGCGAACCGCGAGCGCATTCTACGAGCGCGCACAGCGTGCTCTGCGGTAGGACCGCCGGCAAAAGTGCGCGCACATGCGCGTCATCAGCCTGGTCAACCAAAAAGGCGGCTGCGGTAAGACAACCGCGGCGATCCATCTCGCGGCGGCGTTGTCGCTCGCGAAACAACGAGTGCTCGTGGTCGACCTCGATCCGCAGGCGCACGCCAGCATGGGACTCTCCGCGCAAGGCGAGAGCGGACCTTCGATCGCCGACGTGCTCTCCGATCGCGTCACGACGCGCGAAGCGTTGCGCTCTGCGCCCTGCGATCTGACGCTGCTCGCTTCGTGCCAGCGTCTGGCCGAGTTCGAGGAAGAGAGCGCGCGCCTCGTCGGGCCCGAGCAGCGGCTGCGCAACGCACTCGCGGAAGTCGCCGGTGATTTCGATTTCGCCTTGATCGATTGCCCCGCGCGCGCGGACGGCGTGCTGACGGCCAATGCGCTGTGCGCATCGACCAGCGCCTTCCTCGTGATCGAGACCGGCGCGTTCGCCCTGCAGGGAGCGGTGCGTGCGCGCGCCTTGTTCGAGGAAGTGGCCGGGCAGCAGGGCTCGCGCTTCGATCGGCGCGTGCTCGGCACCATGTTCGACAAGCGCACGCGCTTCGCACGCGAGTTGTTGGTCGCGTTGCACGCGCGTTTCGGCGACGAGATGTACGACACGGTCGTGCGCTCGAGCGTGCGTCTGCGCGAAGCCGCGGCCTGCGGCAGGCCGGTCTTCGAGATCGCGCCGCGTTCGGCGGCCGCCGACGATTTTCACGCGCTCGCGGCCGAGGTGCTCGCGGACGCTCCGCTGATCGGCCGCGAACTCACGGGTCTTGCGACTTCGATCGTCGAGCGCGCGGCGCGAGTCGTCGATCCTCGAACTGCGAAAGAATTGCCGGACGGCGTCGTGCACGTTCCGAACTGAGCCAACACCGACAGGACACAGCCATGGATGCTCTCGCACTCTTGTGCAATCTCTACGGTGACGGACCGAGCACGCTGAAGCGCCTGCGCGCCCACGGCGTGTTGCGGATCGAGGATCTCGGCGCGCGCCAGGCCGGCGACCTTGCGACGGTGCTGGCGCTGACGCCGGCGATCGCGCGGCGCTTCCTCAAGGAAGCTTCGGCGTTGGAGAAACGAGTACTCGACAGCGAGGATGCCGTGAACCCCGCACCGCCGGTTCCCGCGCCCAAACGCGTCGGCCGTGAAGTCGTGCGCGGCAAGAAGGCGATGCTCGCCGCGGCCGCGCAACTTTGGACCGAACTCGATCGCAGCTCGCCCGTGACGCAGGCGCAACCTGCCGTGGAGTCCGCGCGCGTCCAGGAAGAGCCGGTCCAGGAAGGCGGCACGCCGCTCGCCGCGGCGGAGCTCGACCGCGCGACTTTCGAAGCTCTCCACAGCATCGGCATTCGCACGCTCGAGGATCTCGCCGGCATGGACAGCGAAATCGTCGCCGCCGCCTCGGGGCTCGGGCTCAGTCAGGTGCTGTTCGCCCAGGGGCTCGCGCGCCGCGAAGCCCGCGCGCAGATCGAGTGCGCTCAACGCGCGGCGCCCGCCGACGCATCCGAGGAACTCGTGGTCTGCATCCTGCAGCCCTCCACGCGTACGGACTCGCGTTTCTCGCCTTCGGAACGTGCGCCCGCGCAGTGGCTGTCCGAGACTTCCGGTTCGCAGTGCGAACACGAGCCGGCGGCCGACGAAGGCGCCGGGCCCTTTGCCTGAGCCCGCGGGCTGGCCGCGGATCGGCGGGGTTCGCGTGGAAAGTCGTGCACTGGGCGAGCTTTCTTGCGGTCGGTCCGTAACCTCTCCGAGCGCGCAGGGCTACGGTCTCGTGCCTGCGCACCCATCCGGCGCGGAATCCTGGACATGAAATCGTTTGCCGCGCTCTTGCTCCTCGCGTTCTGCGCCAGCCTCTCGCTCGGCGCAGCCTTCGTCGTGCCCGTCCAGCAGGACAAGTCGAGCGACATCGCTCTCGCGCCCGACGGCAAACGCGGATTCGGGAGGGAGCTCGATCAGAAGCGGCTCAGCCAGCTCCTGCGCTCCAAGGAAGCGGCCGACAACGCGTTCTTCGACGAATTGACCGAGCTTACGATGTCGACGCGCATCCAACTCCTGAACGTGCGCCAGCACTACGTCGAGCGCGGCTACTTTCGTTGGCTTTCCGCCAGCGCCGGCGACGACCTCGCTTTGCTGCACAGCACCTACGCCAAGAGCTACGAATCGCCTGGCCGCGATCTCGCGGCGGGGGATGCGCGTGCCAAGGCGCTGGCAGCGATGCTGGTCGATACGCGCTTCAACGTTCGCCGCGAGCTGATGCAACGCGCACAGATTTCAGTCGACGATCTCGAACGGGCGCGCGCGGTCTTCGACGCGACCCAGAACGGCTACGTCAGTCTGACGCCGGCGGAACTCGGACACATCGCGGCGCGCGCGGACCTCGCGGCGGCGGAACTGCGCGTGCTGCGTTCAGATCTCGAAGCGCTCACTCCATCGGCGGCGGATCGAGATGTCGGTGAACAAGCGGTCGTGCTCGCGAAGCGGTTGTTGGAGAGCTCGCGCATTCGTGAAGAGGGACTGCGCGCGAAGGAACTGCTCGCGGTACTCGCGCCCTGTCGCGATCTCGAACAGCGCATGGCGAACCTGCTTTCCTCGACGCGCCTAGAGCCCAAGCTCGCGCCCCTGCGCCAGTGGCGTGAACGCGTGCTGACGGCGGCCGCGAGCCTGCGCGTGAGGGTCCTCGAGCTGTTGCCTGACACCGCGGAAGGCGACAAGCCGCGCGCCGAAATTTCGCGCATGAAGAAGACCGAGCGCATGAACCAGGCCTATGGCCTCGCGATCGAGGGGCTCGGCAACGACCCGCTGGATCCGGAACTGGCCTGGGCGGCCGGGCACGCGCGCTATCTCGCCTGGCCAGGACTGGATTCGATTCTCTACTTCGACCGCTTCCTGGCCCTGGTCGGCATTCGCACGAGCGACGCGAATCCCGGGGCCGGCCGCAAGTTGAGCCCGCGCGAACAGGAAGCTTTCAGCGCCGTCACGACGTTCAAGCGCTGAAGATTCGGGCAATCGGGTATCCTCTTCGCGCCCTGGACCCGCGCTCATTCCGCGCGCGGACATGGAAAGCCCCCCGTGACCGCGACCACACTTGCCGCCTTGTCGAGCTTTTTGATTCCGGACGCCCGCGAGCGTCCCGGCGACGATCCGATTTTTGCGCTGAACGCCGAAGCCACGCGCCGCGCGCGGGCCGGAGAACGCATCATCAATGCGACGCTAGGAGCGCTGGTCGAGGACGACGGAGTGCTCGCGATCCTGCCCAGCGTCGGTGAAGCGCTCGCTCGCGTGCGGCCCGTGGACGGCGCGAGTTACGCGCCGATCGCCGGCGAGCCGAGTTTCCTCGAAGCCGTGATCCGCGATCTCTACGCGCGCGGTCCGCTGGCGCAGCACTCGATCGCCGCCGCAACGCCCGGCGGGACCGGTGCGCTGCACCATGCGATCGTCAATTTCCTCGAGCCCGGCCAGGCGCTGCTCACGACGAAGTTCTATTGGGGTCCCTACAAGACGATCGCCGAGCACACGCGCCGACGCGTCGAGACCTTCGAGATGTTCGGCGCGGACGGTCGCTTCGATCTGGAGAGTTTCTCCGCGGCGCTCGAGCGCCAGGTCGAGAGCCAGAAACGCGCGTTGGTGATCCTCAACACGCCGTGCCACAACCCGACGGGCTATTCGCTCGACGGCCGCGAATGGCAGGGAGTGTGCGCGGCGTTGCGCCAGGCCGCGACAAAGGCGCCGGTCAGCTTGTTGGTCGATTTCGCCTATGCGCACTTCGGCGGCGCACGCTCGCAGGAATGGATCGAACACGTCGAAGGTCTGGGCGATCAGGTTTTGCTCTTGTGCGCCTGGACCGCGTCGAAGGGTTTTGCACAGTACGGAGCGCGCATCGGCGCGCTGGTCGCGTCGCACGCGGACGCGGCGGAGCGCACGCGGATCCAGAATGCGCTTTCGTTCTCCTGCCGCGGCACTTGGTCGAACTGCAATCACCTCGGCATGCTCGCGATCGCCGAATTGATGAACTCGAAGGAGGCTTCCGCGCGCGTCAACGAGGAGCGCAAGCGACTCGTGCATCTGCTCGGTGCGCGAGTGAACGCCTTCAACGCTGCCGCGCACGCCGCCGGCCTCAAGTACCCGCGCTACGAAGGCGGATTTTTTGTGACCGTGTTCGCCAAGGACCCGCAGGCCGTCGCCAAGCACATGCGCGAGAACGGCGTGTATGTGGTTCCGATCGCTGGCGCTGTGCGCATTGCGCTGTGTTCCACGCCCGCCGGCGACGTGCCTGTGCTCGTGCGCGCCCTGCTCGCCGCAGAGAAGGCCTGCGGAGGAGCGTGAAATTTCCGCACTGGCGCGAAGTGCGCGCGCAGCGGACACTCGTCTCTCGGGGAACACACCGATGAAGAGCGAGCCGCGCAACGATTCCGTACTCCAACCGATGCATCGTTCGCGCGGTTCCGGCGCCAGTGGCGCGTGGGAGCGCGAGCACCGCTACGGTGCGCAAGTGCACTTGCTCGACAATCGTTTCCTGCTCACGGCGCTCGCGCGGCTCTCCAGTCCGCAAGTCAGCCATCCCGAGATGGTCGGGATCCTGCGCCAGGTCTATCAGACGATGCTCGTCAACGTCGCCGGCCGCGAGTTCCCCAGCGTGCGCGCCGAAGTGCCGACGCGCATGGCCGAGTTCCATCCGCACGAAGGCGTCTATCGCGGGACCGTGCTCGACCCCAGGACGCGGGTCGTGATCGTCGACGTGATCCGCGCGGGCATCGTGCCCTCGCAGACCTGCTTCGAAATGCTGACCAGCGTGCTGCCGCCGGACAACGTACGGCTCGATCACTTGACCATGGCACGTGTCAGCGATGCCGCCGGCCGTGTCACCGGAGTCGATCTGACCGGAAGCAAGATCGGCGGCAACGTCGAAGGCGCGATCCTGCTCCTGCCCGATCCGATGGGCGCAACCGGTTCGACGACGATTCGCGCGGTGAAGCACTATCTCGAAAAACACGGCCGCCCCGCGCGCATCGTCGCGATGCCGATGATCGCCACGCCCGAATACCTGCGTGCGGTACTCGACGGAATCGAGAACCTGGTGGTCTACACGGCACGCCTCGACCGCGGGCTCTCGTCGCAAAACGTGCTCGACACTTTGCCGGGCCTGCGCTGGAACGAAGAGCGCGGTCTCAACGAGCGGGGTTACATCGTCCCAGGCGCCGGCGGCATGGGCGAGGTCCTGAACAACGCCTGGTGCTGAGGCTCGAACTCAAGTCGCATGCTCGAACTTCTGCTGAACGCTGACCTGTACGCACCCGAACATCTCGGGCCGAAAAATCTGCTGATCGCCGGCGAGCGCATCGTCTGGATCGGCACGGAGCGCCCTGCGCTGCCCCACGAACTCGGCGTGTTCGTGCGCGATCTGCGCGGCAGGCGCGTGATCCCCGGGCTGATCGACGGTCATGCGCACCTGACCGGCGGCGGCGGCGAATCGGGCTATGCGAGCCGCGTGCCCGAGGTCGGACTCTCGCGCTTTACCGGCGCCGGCGTCACTTGCGCGGTCGGCCTGCTCGGGACCGACGATCTCACACGCACGCCGGCGGAGGTCGTTGCGCGCGCGCGCGCATTGGACGGCGAAGGCATGAGCGCGTTCGCCTGGACCGGCGGCTATCACCTGCCGCCGGCGACGATCACGGGCTCTGTAGGCGGCGACATCGTGCACATCGACAAGGTGCTCGGCGCGGGCGAGATCGCGATTTCCGATCATCGCTCCAGTCAGCCGACCTTCGACGAATTCTTGCGCGTCGCTTCCGAGTGCCACGTCGCAGGTTTGATGACCGGAAAGGCCGGTGTCTTGCACCTGCACGTCGGCGACGGAGCACGCGGACTGGAATTCTTGCGCGAGGCTCTGCGCACGACCGAACTGCCCGCGCGCGTTTTCCAACCGACGCACGTCAACCGCCGCAAGGCGCTTTTCTTGGAAGCGCTGGCGCTCGCCAAGGCTGGAGTCAGTGTCGATGTGACCGCCTACCCCACGGACGAAAAAGAGGCGGGCCTTTCGGCGCGCGACGCGCTGCTCGCAGCCTTCGAGAGCGGGATCGATCCCGCGCGCTTCACGGTCAGCTCCGACGGCGGAGGCTGCCTGCCGACCTTCGATTCCGACGGGCGCGTGGCGCACATGGGCGTCGGCGAGCCCGCCGCGCTCGCCGCGACGCTGCGCGAACTCCTGTTCGCCGGAATTCCGCTGGCACGCGCGCTCGAGCCGTTCACCAGCAACTGGGCCAGCGTCTTGCGCCTGCCGCGCAAAGGCAGGCTGGCCGTCGGATGCGATGCGGACCTCGTCGTGCTTGACGAGGATCACCTCATCGCCGATGTTCTGTGTCTCGGACGCTGGCATGTGCTCGCGAAAGAGCAGCAGCGCTTCGGAACCTTCGAAGCCCGTCCCCATTCCAGAAGGACACACGAATCTTGAGCCGCGGCTACATCATCCCGATTGGTGGAGGCATCGACAAAGTCCAGGATCCGCAGATTCTGCGGCGCTTCGTCAAACTCTGCGGCGGCAAGCAGGCGCGCTTGGTCGTGATCCCGACCGCCTCGACCGAGCGCACGACCGGACAGAACTACGAGGATCTTTTCCTCGATCTCGGCGTCAAGCGCGCGGTCGTCCTGCCGTTCGACTCCAGGATCGATTGTGCGCGCGAGGACTGGCTCGCGATGCTCGAAGAATGCGACGGTGTGTTCATGACCGGCGGCAATCAGTTGAGGCTGTCGACGACACTCGGCGGCACGCGCGTGGCGAAGATTCTGCGCGAGCGCAACTCGAGCGGCATGCACGTCGCCGGAACGTCGGCCGGCGCCGCATTCCTGTCCGAGCACATGATCGCCTTCGGCGACGAGGGCGCGACGCCGCGGCATTCGATGGTGACGCTGGCTCCGGGCCTCGGCCTGACCAATCGCATCATCGTCGATCAGCATTTCCGCCAGCGCGACCGGCTTGGAAGGTTGTTGACCGCGCTGGCCTACAACCCATTCGCGCTCGGCGTCGGGCTCGACGAAGACACGGCCGCGTTCATCGGCCCCGACGAGACGCTCGAGGTAGTCGGCTCGGGCGGAGTGACGATCATCGATCCTTCCGACGTCGAATTCTCTTCGATGCATCAGGCTGAAAAGTCGCAACCCGTCAGCCTGATCGGCGTGCGCCTGCACATCCTCGTGCGCGGCGGACAATTCAATCTGCACTCGCGCCAGGCTTCGCCGTCGGCGCTGGCCAACGACAAGCAGTAGAATATGAAGATCATCGGCACCTCGGTCTACATCGGGCCGAGTCTCTACGCGCACTTTCCCGTCATCCGCCTGACCGTCGACCTCGGAGCGCTCGAAGCGTGGCCGACGGTGCGCCTAGGACCGGCGTTCGAAAGCGCCTTGCTGGCCGCGTTGCCCGGTCTGGCGCAACACGGTTGCTCCTACGGCGAAGAGGGCGGTTTCTTGCGCCGTTTGCACGAGGAAGAAGGTACATGGCTCGGCCACGTCCTCGAGCACGTCACGATCGAACTGCAGAACGTCGCCGGGGCTCACGTCACCTTCGGGCGCACGCGCGGCAGCGGCGAGGTCGGGCAATACCACGTTGTCTACCAGTACGAGCAGCAGGAAGTCGGACTCGAAGCCGCGAACCTGGCGCTGCGCCTGTTGCACGCGCTGTTGCCGGTGGAACTGCAACCCGCGGATGCGAACGTCGCCAAATTCGATTTCTCGGCCGAGCGCGACTCGTTCATCCGTTACGCCCAGCGCCGCGCGCTCGGACCGTCGACCGCCTCGCTGGTGCACGCCGCCGAGGAGCGCGATATTCCATGGTTGCGGCTCAACAAGCACAGCTTGATCCAGTTCGGACACGGCAAGTATCAACGCCGCATCCAGGCCACGATCACCAGCGAAACGCGTCACATCGCCGTCGAGATCGCCTCGGACAAAGAAGAGACCAATCGCATCCTGGCCGATCTCGGCTTGCCCGTGCCGCGCCAGGCGATGGTCTACACCGACGCTGAAGCTGCTGCGGCCGCGGCGAAGTTGGGTTTTCCCGTGGTCGTCAAGCCGCTCGACGCCAATCACGGCCGCGGTGTTTCGATCCGCATGATGAGCGGCGAGGAAGTGCGCGCGGCATTCGCCGTGGCGCGCGAGCACAGCCGCGCCGTGATCGTCGAGCAGTTCATCGAGGGCTTCGACCATCGCATGCTGGTCGTCAACGGCGAGTTGATCGCGGCGGCCAAACGCATGCCCGGTCACGTCGTCGGCGACGGCGTGCACACGATCGAAGCCTTGGTCGAGATCGCCAACCAGGATCCGCGCCGCGGGGTCGGCCACGAAAAGGTGCTGACGCGCCTGGAATTCGATCTGCAGGCCGAGCAGGTCCTGACCAAGGCCGGGTTCGTCAGGACCAGCGTGCCGCAAGCCGGCAAGGTCGTATTCCTGCGCGCAACAGGCAACTTGTCGACGGGCGGCACTTCCATCGACGTCACTGACATCGTGCATCCCGACAACGTCGAAATGGCGGTGCGCGCGGCGAAGGCGGTCGGCCTCGACGTCGCCGGAATCGATTTCCTCTCCAGCGACATTTCAGAGTCCTACAGCGCGACGCGCGGAGCGATCTGCGAAGTCAACGCAGCACCGGGCTTTCGCATGCACGTCGCGCCCAGCGAAGGCAAAGCACGCGACGTCGCCGGTCCGGTGATGGACATGCTCTTTCCTCCCGGCACGCCAAGCCGCATCCCGATCGCTTCGATCACCGGCACGAACGGCAAGACCACGACCACGCGCATGTTGGCGCACATCTTCAAGCTCGCCGGCCATCACGTCGGGCTCGCGACAACCGACGGCGTCTACATCGACGGGCATTTGACCGTCGAAGGCGACATGACCGGGCCGACCAGCGCGCGCATGGTGCTGCGCGATCCCTCCGTCGACGTCGCCGTTTTGGAGACCGCGCGCGGCGGACTCCTGCGCAGCGGCATGGGGTATCGCAAGTGCAATGTCGGCGCGGTGCTCAACGTGCAGTCCGATCACCTTGGCCTGCGTGGCGTGTCGACGCTCGACGAGCTGGCCCTGATCAAGCGCATCGTCGTCGAAGTCGCCAAGGACACGGCGGTGCTCAATGCCGATGACGAGCGCTGTCTGCGGATGGCCGACTACACGCAGGCCAAGCACCTGTGTTACATCACGATGAACTCATCCAACGCGTTGGTGAAGGAGCACATCGTCGCCGGCGGCCGCGCGCTGGTCCTGGAGCAGGGCATCAACGGCCACATGATCACGATCTACGATCACGGCGCGCACATTCCGCTGTTGTGGACGCACCTGATTCCGGCGACGCTCGACGGCCGCGCGCTGCACAACGTGCAGAACGCGATGTTCGCCGCGGCTATGGCCTTCAGCATGCAGGTCAAACTCGAGGACATCCGCCACGGCCTGCGCACCTTCGATACGACGTTTTTCCAGGCTCCGGGGCGGATGAACATTTTCGACGAGCATCCGTTCAAGGTGATCCTCGATTACGGCCACAATCCCGCGGCCGTCGAAGCGATGGTTCGGCTGGTGGAACGCTTGGAGCCCAAGGGCAGGAAGCTCTTGGTGCTCGCCGCACCCGGCGACCGACGCGACGAGGACATCCGCGAGATCGCGCGCATCACCGCGGGCCACTTCGATCACACGATTTGCCGGCGCGACGACGGCCTGCGCGGACGTGGCAGCGACGAAGTGCCGAACATGCTGGCTGAGACCCTGCTGGCGCACGGCGTCGCGAAGAACAAGTTCACGATCATCCCCGACGAACAGGAGGCGGTTAGTGCCGCGCTGAAGATGGCGCGGCCGCGTGACCTGGTCTTGATTTTCGGCGACTCGATCAAGCGTACCTGGCGTCAGATCACGAGCTTCCGTCCCGAGGTAGCGCACGCCCGCCAAGAAACTCCTGCGCCGGTGCGCATCGAACCCGGCGAAATTCCTGAGCTGACCTTCGGCGGCGACGCCCTGTTGCGCGACGAGCGCGGCGTGCGCCTGGCGCGCGAAGTCGACGACTGAGCGGTTCCACGTCGATGGAAGTGCGCGATTCCCGCAGGGTTCCGGGGTTGAACGTGATCTGGGATCACGCCGGCGCGGTACTCGACGTTTCTCTCGAGCCCGCGCAGGTCGAGAGTTTTCTCGCGGCGTGGGGGCACGCGCTGCGCGAGGCGCTCGCGGCGTTGGAATGGGAGGTTTCGTTCGCGGTGCGGCGCATTCCCGGCGGGCTCTCGCTCGCACTTGCCGCGCCGCTCGACTCGCTTTTCGCGGCGACGGAAGTCAACGAGTGGGCCTGCGCCTGTGCACGCGCGGCCGTCCTGGGTTCGGAAGCTCCAGCACTGGCCAGGCTGCTGCCCAGATTCCGCCGCGAGATCGCGCGCGAAAAGCGCCGGCGCAAGGGACTGCTGAAGCTGGAACTGGCCGCGGCGGAGCACGGCGTGAGCCTCTTCTCCGACGACGATTGCACTTCGATCGGCATGGGCACGGGCTCGCTTTCGTTTCCCACCGCGAAACTGCCGCTGGTCCAGTCGATCGACTGGGCTCGCGTGCACGAAATCCCCGTTGCGCTGGTCACCGGTACCAACGGCAAGTCGACTACGGTGCGGCTGCTCGCGGCGATGGTGGAGGCCGCGGGCATGCTGGCGGGCATCTCGACCACGGACTGGGTGCGCGTGGGCGCGAGCATCCTGCAGCATGGAGATTACTCCGGCTCCTCCGGAGCGCGCATGGTGCTGCGCGATCAGCGCGTCGAAATCGGCGTGCTCGAATGCGCGCGCGGCGGCCTTTCACGCCGCGGACTCGCCGTGCGCAAGGCGCGCGCGGCCCTGATCACCAACGTCGCCGAGGATCACCTTGGCGAGTGGGGGGTGCACGACCTGCAGGCTCTGGCCGACGTGAAGTTCATCGTGGCGCGCGCGGTCGAACCCGGCGGAGCGCTGGTGCTCAACGCGGACGATCCCGAACTCGTGCGCCGTGGCTTGGCTCACTCGTCCTCGCGCGTGGTCTGGTTCAGCTGCGACGGCGACAACACGGTCGTTCGCGAGCATCTGCGCCGCGGTGGCGAGGCTGCGATTCGCGACGGCCAGGCACTCTGCTATTTGCGCGGCGAGCTGCGCGAGCGCATTCTCGAGATCGACGAGGCCTCGTTTCTTTTCGGCGGCGCGGCCAGACACAACATTTCCAACGCGCTGGGCGCGATTGGTGTGGCGTTTTCGCTGGGGCTCGGGTGCGCTGCAATACGCGCCGGCCTGATCAACTTTTCCAGCGATCCCGAGCACAATCCCGGTCGGCTGAATCAATTCGAGTTCGGCGGTGTGCGCGCGCTATGCGATTTTGCGCACAACCCACATGGAATGGTGGCGCTGCTTTCGATGCTCGCGGCTTTGCCCGGGAATCGCCGGCTGGTGATCCTGGGGCAGGCCGGCGATCGCGACGATCATTCGATTCGCGAGCTGGCACGTTTGACGGCGGAAGCCAAGCCGGACCGGATCTTGATCAAGGAAATGCCCGAGCACCTGCGCGGGCGCGAGCCGGGCGTCGTCGTGCGCATGATCGCGGAAGAACTTGAAGCTCGCGGATATCCCAAGCAAGACATCGAATTCGCCGCGGACGAGAGCGAAGCCGTGCGCAAGGCGCTGACCTGGTCGCGCCCGGGAGACCTGCTGCTGCTCTTGCTGCACGCGCAGCGCGTCCGTGTCCTGGAGTGGCTCGAGCGAGTGCGCCGCGCGAACTGGGTCCCGGGCACGTCGCTGCCGAATTGAAAGCGACGGCCGAGGTGACCCAAAGTCACTTCGGCCGTCGCTGATCAGCGTGCGCTTGGGCGCCTACTTGGCGTGGTACTTCGTGCCGCGCTTCTGACCGGTGGTCTTCATTTTCTTGGCCTGCATCAGCTTGTTGATCGGCAGGGTCAATTCCTTCGACTTGACCTTGAAGAACTTGGCCATGCCTTCCACGCTCGAGCCGGGATTCTTCTTCACGTGCTCGAGGATGCGCTCGGCCATGGCGTCGACCTGTTCGGTCGTGCGCTTGCCGCGCTTCTTGCCCGCCTTGGGCGCCGCAGCGGCGCCGGCCGCCGGAGCTGCTTTGTTTTTCGAGCCCGGCGGACGTCCACGCCGCCCGCTTGCGACCGATTGACCACCGAGCGCATTGGCGACCGCTTCGAGCGCCGCCGCGCGCACCAGTGCGCTCACTTCCTGAACAAAGGCCTGAACACGGGCCTCTACCTGTTGATGAATGTTGTTTGCCATGTCGGGATTATGGCCTTTGGGATAGCCAAGACGCAACTAGGCCAAACAACTGATGGGCAGAGAAGCCAAGACTAACGACCTTTCTAGTTATCAAATGACCGTCACACATCGCCAGATGACAAATGCGACATCGCATCAGTCATGCAGGCACAAGTAGCCACCTTCAAGCACAGTAATGAAACATTACCGCCGTCCGCCGCCCGATCGTTGGGTGCGGCCATGGCCCGCCGATCCGCGGGTGCTGTGCGAACCGCCGGGCCGACGCTGAGGTTCTGCGGCCTTGGGCGCGCTCTGTGCGGCGTGCGGGCGGTGCGCGGCCGCGGGCGCATGCGAGCGCTGCGGTTCGTGCGTGTCCAGACCTTCGCCAAATTGCGTAGTCGGCTGCGGCGCCGACTTCGGGGCGTGGTGCGTGACCGGACGCGCCGCGACGTGAGCGTGCGCCGCGGGTCGGTGCGCGCCAGCTCGCTGTCCTGCGGAGCGCTGCGCCGATCCGCGATGTGCCGGCCTGCCGCCTGAACCGCGGCGGCCGCGTTCTTCGCGTTCCTCACCGCGATCGTTGGCATTGACCGCACCGCTCTTGGGCAACTCGCGCTTCAGGAGTTTCTCGATGTCGCGCAGCAGCGGACGCTCTTCGTTGTCGCACAGCGAGATGGCGATACCCGTCGCTCCTGCGCGGCCCGTGCGGCCGATGCGGTGAACGTAGCTCTCGGGCACGTTGGGCAGCTCGTAGTTGACGACGTGCGTGATGCCGTCGACGTCGATGCCGCGCGCGGCGATGTCGGTGGCGACCAGCACGCGGATGCGGCCGGCGCGGAAAGCCTCCAGCGTGCGCTCGCGATTGTTCTGCGACTTGTTGCCGTGGATCGCCTCGGCCGGGATGCCGTCCTGACCCAGGCGCTTGGCGACGCGATCCGCGCCACGTTTCGTGCGCGTGAAGACCAGCGCCGATTCCACGGACGAATCGCCTAGGATTTCAGCCAGGATGCGCGCCTTGGCGGAGCGCTCGCACAGCCGCACGCTCTGCTCGGTCAGCTCAACCGTCGATGCGATCGGCGAAACGACCACTTCGACGGGATTGGAAAGGATCGTGGCCGCGAGTTTGGCAATCGGCGGCGGCATGGTCGCCGAGAAGAAGAGCGTCTGGCGCTTGCGCGGCACGACGGCCAGCACCTTGCGCACATCGGGGATGAAACCGAGGTCGAGCATGTGGTCGGCTTCATCGAGCACGAGTACTTCGACGTGGCCGAGCTTCAAATGTCCCTGGCCCATCAAGTCAACGAGGCGCCCCGGAGTCGCGACCAGGATGTCCACGCCGCGCCGAAGTGCGTTGACTTGCGGTCCTTGGCCGACACCGCCGTAGATGACCGTGCTGACCAGCGAAAGGCCGGTGCCGTAGCTCTTGAAGCTGTCGCAGACCTGCGCTGCGAGTTCGCGCGTGGGAACGAGGATCAGGGCGCGCACGGGGCGATGGGCGCCGCGCGCAGGTGTTGCAGCCAGGCGCTGCAGGATCGGCAGCGCGAACGCCGCCGTCTTTCCCGTGCCGGTGCGGGCGCAGCCCAGCAGGTCCTTTCCGGCGAGCAGGTGGGGGATGGCTTGGGCTTGGATCGGGGTGGGCGTGGTGTAACCAGCGTCGCGCACGGCTGCTTGGAGCGGCGCGATCAGGCCCAGAGTTGCGAAAGAATTCATATCGGAGGTGCCGCGAAAGATGCAGCGGCTGTGCATCGTGCGCGCATTTGGCGCGCAGGTAAGGCCGGGCTGCTTGGCAGCGTCAGGCCGTGCTCAGCCCACCGGAATGGTGGGGTCGAGCGAATGGACGCGTTCTCTGCCCTCGAAGGAGGGAGGAGACTGGGCGTCGTCAGGGAGTAGGGGAGATGGGAGAACCGGCGGGATTGGCGGGGTTGTCTTCACCCTCGCCAGAAGCGGGGGCGGCGGATTCATCCGCGGCGGCGCCAGGATCGGCGAAGTAGTCCTCTTGGGACGGGCCAGAGGGTTCAAGCCCCTGGAGCTTGCGCGCAGCCTTCTCTTTGCGAAGTTCCTGCTTCTTGCGCTCGCGTTTTCGCTTCTCGAATGACTCCATCTAGGTTTCCTACACCAGAACGGGCGATGTTAGCACGCGGCCCGGCCCTTAGCGAGCCCGAGCTTCGAGGATCTTGACGGCGTTGGTGGCTGGTGTGCCCTGGCGGGGAGCTAGAGGCCCTTTCGAACACCGGGTACCTTGCAGCCATGGTGCGTCCTGACAGGAATAACGAACCGGCCGCAAGTCGGTCATTGTTCCCAGGCTTTGTGAACCCAGCGGGTGCAAGTCCCGTCCAGGCAGTCA
>JAYUOR010000802.1:0-6057 GCA_043760765.1 Planctomycetota bacterium
ATCTCCAAGAAGATTCCGCTGCTCGAGAAGCTCAAGCCTTTGGTGGATAGCGCGATCTCGACGGGCCGGGAATACGACGTCCCGTACAGGAAGTGGAAAGTTTCTCCGTCGAAGTGAAACGATAGGGCACTCTTTGCGCTCGCGAAGTCCGGCCGGAAGTTGGACCTCCCGGGAGCCGTGTGGGCGCATGCGTGCCCGCGCGGCTCCTGCTCCATGCGACGCGCATTTCGCGGAGGACGCCATCGGCGCTGTTCGTTTTTGCCTTCGCCCCGCGGGCCTTGCAGGCGCCGGCGGCGTGCGCCTCCAGCCTCCGCATCGCGGCGGCTAGCGGCGCGACAGCCAGGCGAGCAGGTCGGCGAATTCGGTCGGGGTCAGCGTGTTGCAGATGCCCTCGGGCATCACGGATTGTTTCGACGGCCGCACTTCGGCGACGTCCGCGCGGGCGATCTCGATCGGGGTTCCAGTCGGGTCGATCAAGGTGATGCCTTTCGGATCGTCGCGCTTGATCTGGCCGAAAAGCAATTGGTCGCCCTTGGTGAGCACCGACACGGCCGCATAGCCATCGAGGATGCGCTGCGAGGGCGAGAGAATCGAAGTCATGATCTCGGTGCGCGAATAGCGCGCCCCGAGACCGGCTAGGTCAGGCCCGACGTGTTCGCCTTGACCGGCGATCGCGTGGCAGCGCAGACAAAGGCTGCGATTGACGTCGCGGATCACGACCTCGCCGCGCGTGGGATCGCCGGGATGCTCCGTCGCGAAGGCCGCGTACTCCGTGGGGGTCGGTTGGGAAGGCAGCTTCGACTCGAAGATCGGGCCGCGGCCCTCTTCAGGCGCGGTCAGTGCGAAACTCCAGTCGCCGCCGATCTGACCGACGCGCAGGACGAGCTTGTTCACGCCGGCCACAAGGTGCGCCTTGAAGTGATCGGACTCGGCGCTGAATCCGCGCGCTCCGTCGAACTCGTGCACGCGCGCGCCGTTGATCCAGACCACGATTTGGTCGTCGCTGCCGGCGTGCAGTTCGACATCGAATTCGCTGCTCGATTCGAGTTGGCCGAACGCATACGCGCTCTGATTCTGCGCTTCACTGAGCAGCGCGCGCAGATCGATCAACCCGTCCGGGCGCTTGGACGCCGCATGTTGGGGCTTCGCATTCGCAAGTGCCTTCATCGACAGAGCCGCGTGCTCGATCGCAAAGTCCAGCTTGCCCTCGGCGGCATCGGTCGCGAACGGCCCGTACAGATCCCATTCGAGAATCGGCTGGTAGCTGGCGTAGATCGAACGCAATTCGCGCACGACGGCGCCGTTGAATTCTTGGCGCTCGACCATGCCTTCGAGCGCGGGCCGCAGCTTCTTGCGCAGGCGCGCGACGGTGCGCCGCGCCACGCTGCGCAGCTGTGGATCCTGATCGCCGAGCGCCTGGGCATAGACGCGCGCCGCGCGCGGATCGTCGAGGTTCGCCAGCGCATCAAAGGCTGCACTGCGCACGGCGGCGTCGCGAAAGAGTTCCAGGAGTCGCGGCAACGCGCGCTCCGCGTCCTGTCCGGCGAGCAATTTGCACGACGCACGCCGCACGAGGTGCGAGGGATGCGACGTGCGGTTCAAGGTCAAGTCGAAGGTCCAGCCGAGCTCTTGGAGTTTGACCGGTTCGATCAGACTCAAGACTTCGAGACTCGCCGCGGAGACCTGTGCTGTGGTCGCATCGTCGCCGGCAAGGAAGGCCGCGGAGGGCGCGACGCGTTCTGCGTCGAGCCGCGCGCCGATCTGCAGTGCGCGCACGCGTTCGTCGGTGTCCTTCGATTTCCGCGCGAGACGACCGAACAGGATCGCGTCTTCCGCGGTTCCCATCTCTGCCAGGGCCTCGAGCAGAGCGGTGCGCGTCGAAATGTCGGCCTCGATCACGAAGCGCTCGCGAATCGGTGCGGCGAGGCGTGCGTCCTTCGTCTCGCGGATCGCCGTGATGGCCGAGCGGCGAGTCGCGGGGTCGGAATCGCCGAGCGCGGCTGCGAGCGTCGCATTCGCGAGTTCGGTTCCGCGCCAATCGACCGTGCGCGGCGGATGCGGGAGTTTCGCGGGCGCGATGCTCCACCATTTGCCATCCCACGGTTCGCAAACGCGCGCGAGGACGGCGAGCGTGTGCAGTGCAGCCGCGCGGATGCGCGGATTGCTGCCGGACTTTTCGCCGCGAGCGAGGGCGCAGATGCCGCTCGCTTCGAGATCTTCGAAGGGCCCGCGCGGTGCAGTCTCCTCCATCGAACCGCGCCGCGTCTCGGCCATGCGCACAGCGACGTCTTCGACGGCATGGAGCAGTTCGAGGGCTTGGGGTTCGCCGTCGTCGAGGAACAGCGCAAAGTGCGCATGCGAGATGTGGCTCGAAGCGATGGACCGCCAAACCTGCTTAGCCTGGGCATTCTCGCAGGCGACCCTCCACGCTTCGGCGCGAAGTCCGCTCTCCTTTGTCCGCGATTCGTCCATCCATGCTTCATCATGGGCCGCTAGCAACAATTCCAAGGCTTCCCTGCGAACTGCTGGAGACTCGTCGGCGAATCCGATCGGAGCAAGGGCACGGGGGCCTTCAAGATCAGCGCTGTCCCCGACGCTCTCCTCCCTGGGTGCCATTACGGCGCACAACGTGGCAAGTGCGACCCGGCGCAACTCTGAATCCTCAGCTTGTGTCAGCGACAAGAGTTTGTTCGCGATTTCCTCACCCGACGGTTGAGTGATCCAAGCTCCACGCAAGGGCTCGAGCATTTCGCGCGCGGCGTAGAGGCCGTGGAGTGCGCTCCTCCCATTGATACTGAGTGCTGCGATCAAGGCTCCTTCGTCGTGCTTCAGCTCGATCTCCTGCTGCGCAATGAGCCGAGTCCGCCAGCCATCGCTCGCCAGTCGTTGCGCGATCGTGGCGTTCTTCCCGACGCGCGCCTCGACTCCACCCGGCGTGCGGCCGGCGTCATCATTCTTCCGCACTCGCCACAGCCGGCCCGTCTCTTCCTTCGAAACCCAACCGCCAAAGCCCCAGTCGCTCACGTACAAGAAGCGACCGTCCGGCGACTCGCAGACATCCGTCGGGTGAAAATTCACAACCTTGCCCGGCTGAAGGAACTCCTCCATCGCCGCAACCTTGAACGTCCCGCCGTCGCGCTCGAGTTGGAAGCGGCGCAACGTCTGATCGCCCCATTCGCAAAAGTACAGACTGCCTTCATACGGCGCCGGCCATCCGCCTTCGCGTTTGACCAGTCCCCCCGTCGGCGAGCCTCCTCCGTACTCCGCCATCGGCGCGAGGAAACGATTCGGCCGATCGTGGTAATCCCACGGATATCCGTAATAACCGCCTGGAACGACGTGCGTCAGCCGCGTCCACCAACCTAGACCGTCATCAGTATTGTCATAGGTGAACATCTCGCCGTTCGCGTCCATCGCGACGTCGAGAATGTTGCGCAGACCGCGCGCGACAACTTCGAGCTTCGAGCCGTCGGGCCGCAAACGCACGACTCCCCCGCCGCGCAGCGAGATCGTCGAACCATCCGTGCCGTGCGCCAGCGGAATGCCCTTGTCGCCGCAGGCGACGTACAGATATCCATCCATCCCGTAGCGCAGACCGGAGATTATGTGGTCGTTGAATCCACCCGCGACTCCAGGCGCAACCGGCCCAAGATCGGTCAGCAATTCCTTGCGCTCCTCGGCTACACCATCTCCGTCGACGTCGCGCAGCACCGTGAGGTGCGGCATGTTCATGACGTAGATCGCGCCGTCGATTTCCTCGAGGCCGAAGCTCGCGAAGAGCTTCTCGGCGAAGAGCGTGCGCGTGAAACTCCCATCTTCTTTCCAGCGATAGAGCCAGATACGATCGAGCGGCTGGTCCGACGGCCCGGGCATGTCCATCGGGTCCTCGGCGACGAGCAGCGAGCCATCCGCGCGACAATGCACAGCCGACGGCCAGCGCAGATTCGGCGCGACGTCGACGAGGTCCACCGCGAAACCTGTGGGCGCAACGAGCAGTTCCGGCGGGGTCTGACTCGCGGCGGGCGCCTGCAGGATCGTGCCCATCAACACCAGCGCGAACATGCTCATCGCTACGCCTTGTCGGAAGCGACAGCTTGCCGCAACTCTCTCAGCAGGACTTTCGGATCGAAACGGTTGCCAAGCTCCTTGTGATAACCGCGCACCCATTGCTTGCCATCGACAAGCACGTACGGAATCGCCCGTTTTCCTGTCTCTTCTTCGAGCTTTTCCGCCGCACCATCGACCGAGTCGATGTTGACTTCGTGCGTCGCAATGTCCGTGGACGCGAGCCAGCGTTTCAGTCGCGTGCAGTCGGGGCACCAGGTCGCGCTGTAGACCGCCAGGTCGTGGCCGGCGAGAAAGGTCGTGTCGAGCTCCATGGAATGATCAGTCGTGGGACGGACAGGCAAGCACAGGCGTGTGCGCACGGCGCAACACATCGTAGGTCACCGACCCCAGCAGTGCCGCCGCGAGTCCGGTGTGACCGTGGGTCGCCATCACGATCAGGTCGAAGTCGTCCTGCATGCCGAGAATCGCCTGTTCGGGGCGCTCGTCGATCAAGCGCGCGTCCCAGGGCAGGCCGCGCCAATCGAACTCGCGCATCTCGCGCTCGAAACGCTCCTTCGCTGCGGCGCGCAATTCGTCGAGGCCGAAGTCCATCGGAACGAGCGGCGCTTCCGGAATCCCGTAGGCGACGAGTTCCGGCACGCTGAAACAATGAATGGCGAGCAATCTTGCGCTGCACATGCGCGCCCAGTCGCGCGCGACGGCGAGCGCCTTGAGGCTGGCCGGCGAGAGGTCGACGGGCACGAGGATCCGCTTCGCCGGCCGCGCGGTCTTTGTCACGATCAACACCGGACACTTCGACTGCGAAAGCACGGCGCGCGCCACGCCGCCGAAATCGAGCTCCTCGGACTTGCCGCTGGTGCCCAGCACGATCAGATCGGCGCCGCTCGCTCGCGCTTGTTCGAGCACCACCTTGGCCGGCTGACCCGCCACCACACGCAAGCGCGCCAGCATCGCGTGTGCATCGAAACCCGCGTGTTCGGCATTGCCGTCCAACGTGCCCCATTCGCCGGCGAGCATCTGCTTGCGCTCGCTCTCGAGCACGCCCACCTCGGCCGGCGAGAGCCGCAGTCCGATCATGGTCGGCACGGGCAGGCCGTGCAGCAGGTCGAGTTCCGCGCCCGCGCTCTTGGCGAGCTGCGCCGCGCAGGCGACTGCGGCATCGGACAGTCCGCCCTTGGAAACGGCGACCAGGATCTTGCGCGGAATTGTGGAACTGGTCATTGCCGAAACCTCTTCGAGGATGACTGTGCGGGTGGCCCAACCACGCCAGCATAATATGTGGGAGGCCTTGCGCGTCAGGCCAGTGCCCTCGCTGTCGGTCTATCCGCGTGGCCAAAGAATGAGAGCTGGTCCTCCGCTCGATGGTCATGGGCAAACTTGCGCGTCGGTCTGATCCGGGTATGCCGCGGGTCGTGCAGCAGCGCGCGCGTGGGAAGGATTGACGCTGGCGTAGGCAGACTGTCGGCGATTTGCCCTGACAGGCAGTCGCCTACCGGTTGGGCCTTGGATCTGGAGTGACACACCGGTCGCGACCTCTCGAACCCGGCCGCATCCGCGTGGCCACTGGCGGTCGCGCGCGTTGCCAAGTCACCGATGGCCACGCGGATGCGGCGGACATCCATGACGTCCGTGCTCCGCTGTGGCCCGCGGACAATCGCCGTTCGAGTACACTATTCGCACCAATGCACCGCTAGCGGTATTCGCTGTGGCCCGCGGACAATCGCCGTTCGAGTACACTTAGCTCCAACCTGGAGCTGATAGACAACCAGCTGTGGCCCGCGGACAATCGCCGTTCGAGTACACTTCCGTGGAGTCGTGAACTAGATGGCAATCGCTGTGGCCCGCGGACAATCGCCGTTCGAGTACACTGGCTGGTCACGACCGAAGTGGGGGAGCGCGGCTGTGGCCCGCGGACAATCGCCGTTCGAGTACACTGCATCGTGCTCGCGGCGGGCCAAGCGTGAGCTGTGGCCCGCGGACAATCGCCGT
>JAYUOR010000803.1:0-17346 GCA_043760765.1 Planctomycetota bacterium
AACACGACGCGGTGCGCGCCCGATTCAAGCGCCACAGCGCGGAAGATCGAATCGGCGCGCAACAGCGGTCGATCGACTCCATCGACGCTGACGTGCCAGCCGGGGAAATGCTGTTCGGTCAAGATCAGCAAGCCTGCGCCGTCCAACTTGACGTCGAATTCCACCGAGTCGTTTTGCCAGCCGATCGCTCCAACGTCCGCGTGCTGGAACGGCGTCATCGTTTCGAACTTGCCGCCGTCCTCGAGGAACGCAGCCTGCAGCGGATCAAAATGCGCGAGGTCGGCAAGTACGTTTTCGCGCGAGACCGTGCGCGACACGCAAAATGCGCGCGGTAGCGGATCGATTGCGCGATAGATCCAGCATTCCGCGTGCTCCGAGGCCGTCGCGTCCGGGCTCGCGATCAACTCGAAGCCGGGCGCATCGATCGGAGCGGCGAGCACCAGCGCGCCGACGCCGAGCAAGCGGAAGGCCGGCGAATCGAGTTGCGCGTTGCGCGCCGAGAATCCGAGCAACGGCTGAGCGCCCGGTCGCAGAACCGCACTGCGATAGCCGTCGAACGACGCGGGATCGAGCCCGTCGTAACCGTCGATCGCGCGCAAGCCGCGAATCATGCCGGTGTTCGCCGGCAGCACACCCGGTTCGGCAAAGTAGCGTCGCGAGCCAAGTTCGCGCGCGAGAATCGTCTCCGTTTGCGTCGGCGTAAACACGCGTGTGCGCTCGATCGCGGGATGGATCGGCGCCAAGAAACAAAGGCCCTGCAACGCGGCGAAGAAGATCAGGCACCAGGCCGAAATTCCGGGCGAGAGAC
Organism: Planctomycetota bacterium; assembly: GCA_043760765.1. Lineage (GTDB taxonomy): Bacteria > Planctomycetota > UBA1135 > UBA1135 > JADJQU01. The sequence continues at coordinate 809 of JAYUOR010000803.1, forward strand.
CGATCACGAACAACGCGGCGAGCAACCAGTAAACGATCGAACGAGTCGAAGCCGTGATCTCGCGCTCGAGACTGGAAGTCGAAACGACGCGCTCGCCCAGGAGTTTTCCGCTCGCGTCCATCAGCCGCAATGTGAAGCGCCAGTGACCTTCGGGAAGATGCTCCAGCCACAGTCGCGACGCGCGGAAGTACGTGGCGTCGGCGGGACCGCGCGATGTGTTGATCCCCGGCGTGCGCGACAATTCGACGGGCACGCTGCGGATCACGTCGTCGTCCGCTGCAGAACCCACGCGCAGGGCAGCGAGTTCCGCGCCTTGCACCGTAAGGCCGGGATGGATCCAACCGGACATGCCGGCCTCGGCTGTGATCTCGCGGCCCGGCCGCTCGCTGAACTCGACCACGCCGTCGTTGGGATCGCTGCTGCGCAGCTGGTCGTCGAGCGCTTCGAGCGGCGCATGACGCAGCGCGAAGATCGCAAGTAGGCCCAGCGTCGCGACGGCGGCGAGGCGCGAGCTCAGATTCGCGCGTTCGAGCGCTTCACCGGCGAGCAACGAAAGACACAGCGCGGAAACGAGCGCGAAGCGCACCGTCGCGGCAAGTCCGATCAGCGGAAGTTGGCGGTAAAGATCGAGCGCGCCGGGCGCATTCAACGCCAGCAGCAGCGCGCCGAGACCGAGCAACATGCAGGTCGTGCGGCGCGTCATGCCGGGCGCCTCGGCGCGCGGCGAAGTCAAACACGCGGCCAAGGCCAGGATCGCGATCGGTGCGGCGATCCAGGCGCTAGCTTGCTCGAGGAATTGTCCGCCGCCACGAAACTCGGATGGGCCTCCCAACGCGTCGGGCCACAAGAACAAACGCGCGGACTCCGCCGCTTGATGCGAAAAAATCATGGCCAGGCAAGCGGCCAGCAGCAGGCCCACGCCGAACGACGTCGCGCGGCCCGCCGTATTGGCTCTTTGCGCGCTCAGCTCGCGCCAGCGCCAAACAATCCCGATCGCGACCGCGCACAGACCTAGCGCAATCCAATCGGGTTCCCGCGGCGGTGCGAGCAACTGCCGCGCAATCATCGCGCCCGAGCTTTGCAAGTACTCAACGAAGGGCGCCAGGCTCGGCGCCGCGAGCAAAGTCCCACAGGCCAGCGCCGCGATTGCAGCGATGCCCTTGCGCCGCTGGTCGCGCCAAAGCGCGAGCGACCAAAGCCCGCAGGCAAGACCGACATTGAAGGCCGTCTCGGGATGACCGCCGAGGATCGCGGCGGCGAACAACAAACTGGCGGCGACGAAGGCGCGCGTCGGCCGCGCTCCGCGCAGTCCCTCCAGCGCAAAAAGGCACCAAGGCAAGAACGGCGCCACGTGGCCGAGACTGTGGTTGGCCCACAACGCGACAAAGCCCGCGCTCGAGAAGCCGACGGCCGCAAGCGTCGCGCCCTGGCCGCCGAGGCCCAATCGCCGGGCGAGTGCGAACGCTCCGCTCGCGGCGAAGGCGAGGCGCATCCATATAAGGAAGGCGAAGCTCCAGTCGAAGGCCGCAGCGCCGAACAGCTGGCCGGCGAGGACCTGCAGCAGGACCTGCGGGTCGAGCACACCCAACTGCGGATTGCCGATCGCCGGAGCACCCGCGTAGATCAGCGGATTCCACAAGGGCGGCCCAGCGCTCCCCCACTCGCGCGCCACGAAACGGTAGGCGGGGTAGAAGACCATGCCCTGGTCGGCGAGTTCCGGATTGGCGACCTGATCGCTGCCGCCCGGGGCGGCGGACCAAGGTCGCTGAGCACAGGCCGTGTCCACGCCGAAGAGGATCCTGCTCGGGTCGAAAAGACCCGCGCGCAACGGCCAGGCGAGCAGAGCCAGTGCGACGAAGAAGCTGAGCGCGAGTTCGCGCCAGGTCAACGGGGGTCGCGTGTCGGTGGATCTCAACTCGCCCAGCAGAGACAAGTGCAGGGCGCGCTGCAAGCGGGCCGCGAAAAGCCCATGCCCGTGCCGATAGACTCCAGCGGTGCCGTCTCCCCGCCTGTCGGTTGTCGTGCCCGCCTTCAATGAAGCCCGGGTCCTGGAACAGCACCTGTCGAAACTCGCGGCGCACCTGGCCGGGCGCGCGGAGAGTTTCGAGATCCTGTGCGTCGACGACGGTTCGCGCGACGGCAGCGGCGAGATCCTGGCGCGCCTCGGACCCGACGTTCGCAAGCTGCGCCACGCTGAAAATCGCGGCAAGGGCGCGGCGGTGCGCAGCGGCGCGCTCGAAGCTCGCGGGGAGCGAATCGTCTTCCTCGATGCGGACCTTTCCACCGACCTCGCCGGCCTCGAGCCGCTACTCGCGGCGCTCGACGCGGGCGCCGATGTCGCGCTCGGAAGCAGGCGCGTTCCCGGAGCGACGATCGCTCGCCACCAACCGCCCGCGCGCGAATTCATGGGCCGCGTTTTTTCGCGTTTGGCGCGCGCCCTGATCGCTCCTGAAGTGCGCGACTTCACCTGCGGCTTCAAGGGCTTTCGGCGCGAGGCGGCGCAAGCGATCTTTTCACGCGCGCGCGTGGACCGCTGGGCCTTCGACGCCGAGCTCGTCGCCATCGCGCGCTCGCGCGGGCTGAAAATCGCCCAGGTCCCGGTGCAATGGCAACACTCTGGCGGCAGCAAAGTGCGCGTGTTCGGCGCGGCCTTCGGCTCGTTCTTCGCGTTGCTCGAGATTTTCGTTCGCAGACTGCTTGGGACCTATCGCCGGTGAACCGCGACGCCTTCGACGAGCTGCGTGCCTTCGAGGACCGCCACTGGTGGTTCCGCGGCCGGCGCGCAGCCATTCGCGAGCACGTCGATCTCGGTCTCGCGCGCTCGCCAAACGGCGCGATCGTCGATGTTGGCTGCGGCACGGGCGCCAACTTGGCCTGGCTCGCAATGCGTACGGAAAGTTCGCGACTGATCGGATTGGAGCCCGATACCCATGCGCTCGAGCTCGCGCGTCAGCGGGAGCTCTGCGTGTACCTCCTGCGCGCCGACGCCGCGCACCTGCCGCTCGCGACGGCCGGCGCGGTCATGGTCGTGTGCTGCGACGTGCTCGAACACATCGAAGACGATGCCGCGGCCTGCGCGGAGCTGTTCCGTGTGCTCGCTCCCGGTGGCACGCTCGTGGTCACCGTTCCGGCCGGCCACTCGCTCTGGTCGGCGCACGATCGGGCCCTCGGACATCGGCGGCGTTATGCGCGCGGAGTCCTGGAGGGGCGCCTCGCGGCCGCGGGCTTCGAGATCGAGGCCCGGCACGGATTCATTCTTGCGCTCTGGCCGCTGGTCTGGGTCGTGCGCCGTTGGCGAAGGAATTCAGACTCCGAGCAGGCGGGCGCCGCGCCGAGTTCTGACTTCGTCGAGCTCCCGTCGCCGATCAACGCCGCGCTGGTCGGCTGGCTGTGGCTCGAAAGCCTGGCCATTCGCGTCTTGCGCTGGCGCGCCGGCGTCTCGCTCGTCGTTCGTGCGCGCAAAAGGTGAGCGATCGGTCGCAGGCTTGTAAGTCATAGCCTGGATACACACATCGAACGCCCGACACCTGCAACAGGGGTATTCCGGGTGCGTACGCGCAGTGCTTCCTATCCCGCCCCCAGCGTCCGCTCGCTATCCTTGGAGCCAGCGACGCCACGGGGAAACCACGAAAGAGCGCGGGAGCATTCCGCTCGCCCGCGAAACTCCTGTGAGCCCCCCATGATTCAAGCAGAACCGGCGTCGCGTCCGAAGGTTAAAACGATGACCCACAGCATCCTGATCATCGAAGACGAACAGGACTTGGCGCTGGGCGTGCGCGACGCGCTGACCAACGCAGGATTCCAAGCCGAGGTAGCCAGCGACGGCCCTTCGGGACTGGCGCGCTTGCGCGCAGGTGTTTTCGATCTGGTCGTCCTGGACTTGATGTTGCCTGGCATGAACGGTCTCGAGCTGTTGCGCACGCTGCGGCGCGATCGTCAGGACGTCCGCGTCCTGATCCTGACGGCCCTGGCGGAGGAAGACGATTTGATCGCGGGCTTCCAGGCCGGAGCCGACGATTACATGTCAAAGCCCTTCTCGCCGCGCGAGTTGGTGGCGCGCGTCGAGGCGCAATTCCGACGCCGCGACACGGTCACGCCGGCGCGCGCCAAGCTGGATCTGCCCGGCGGCATCTCCGTGGACCTGGCGCGCCTGGAGGTCTATCGCAAGGGCCAAGTGATCGCGATGACGCCGCGCGAGGGCGACATTCTCGAGTACCTGATGCGCCACCGCGACAAGGTAGTCACGCGCGACGACCTGCTGCTCGATGTCTGGCACTACAAGAGCGCGAACGTCGAGACGCGCACGGTCGACATCCACATCGTCGGATTGCGTCGCAAGATCGAAGTCGATCCCGCTAAGCCGCAGTTCATCCAGACGGTGCGCGGCAAGGGCTACCGTTGGTTCAGCTGAGAACACAGCGCACTGCACTGATCCTGTATGGGGTGCTGCTCGTGCTGCCGACCCTGGTGCTCGGCGGTTTGCAGTGGAAGCAATTGCTAAGCGATCACGAATCGGACCGCGTGGCTGTTCCGCAAATGGCCGAAGACGCGTCGGGACGGTTTCGGGGCGCGATCTTGAACCAGCTCGATCGCCTAATCGAGACCGAAGCCCGCCGGCCGTTCACTGCCTATGGCGCCATGACGATCGCCTCCGACGCGACTCTTGCGGAGACGACTCCGATCACCTCGCCACTCGTGGACGACGCCCGTCCGCCGGCCGTCCTGGCCTGGTTCGCGTTCGACTTGATGGACTTGCGCAAAGCGCCCATCGACTTGTGGGGCGGAGCCAACGCGGACCCTGACATTTTGATCAAGGCCTACGAGCCCAGTCTGCATGAACTCCTGAACCACTACCTCGACGAGCAGCCGACCCTGCGCCTCTCCTCGCGCTGGGACGAGCCTGCGATCGTCGACGTTCCCTTGCTCTCGGTGGTGTTCAACCGCTTGCACAAGCGCGACCTCGATTGCCTCCAATTCGGCCAGGATCGCCTCGCCCAGCTCAAGGTCACGCTGGCAATCACGCCCTTCCACCTGCAGTTTTTCCTCGACAGCTCCGGCGTTCCGCGACTGGTGGCGACGCGCCGCGTGATCCTGGACAGTCAGGTGCCCGAGCTGCGCGATTTCGCCGCTTGCATGGACCCGCTGACGCGCGGCATCTCGCTGGTGCAGGGTTTCCTGATCGACCCCGATTGGTTCTTCGTCTCGCTGCCGGCGAAGGAGGCGAAGAACGTGCTCGACAAGTCGCAACGCTTCGTGCCCTGGGGCGGGCCGCCATGCTGCGGCGACAACATCGAATATCACGCCGATATTCACCTGCTCGAAGACCTTGGGATCGAAACCAGCGACCCGGGCGAAGTTGACTTCGCGCCATTGCGCATCGCGGTGGACACCAAGGAGATCGACGCCAATTTCCGTGCCTTGAGGCTGCGCTTCCTCGGACTCGCTGCGATGCTCGCCGTATCGCTAGGCACCGGGATGTGGCTGCTCCTGCGCAGCGTGCGCCGCGACCTCGAACAGGCGGCGCGCGCCGAGAATTTCGTCGCGGCGGTGACGCACGAACTGCGCACCCCGCTGACTTCGATCAAGATGTACGGCGAGATGCTGCTCGACGGCGATGCCAGCGAGCCCGAGAAGCAGCGCGAGTACTACAAGCGCATCGTGCGCGCCACCGAACGCCTGGGCACGCTGATCGAGCGCGTGCTCGAAAAATCGCGACTCTCCGCCGGCAGCGCGCGCGCTGAACCGGGCGACCTCAACCATGTCATCTCCGGGTTGGAGCGGCAGCTGGCGCAGTACGGACCGGAGGGCGATCTCGTCTTCGAGCTCGATCCCGCGGTCCCCGACGTGTTGCTCACGCAGGAAGCCGTGGTCTCGATCGTCTCGAACTTGGTCGAAAACGCGCGCAAGTACGCGCCCGTGGATCCAAGCCGGCCCGGCGCCGAGCCGATCCTGGTTCGCACGCAGGTCAAGGACGGCGAAATTTCCCTGGAAGTCCTGGATCGCGGCCCCGGCGTGCCCGAGGGCGAGCGCGAGAAGATTTTCGAAGCATTCTATCGAGTCGGCAACGAGACGACGCGCACGGCGCGCGGGGCGGGCCTTGGACTGCATCTGGTGCTGCTCCAGGCGCGCTCGATCGGCGGCGACGGCGGTTACCGGCCGCGCGAGGGCGGCGGATCGGCGTTCTGGGTGCATTTCGCCCCTGCCGAGCCAGCAGCCTGATCCACCCGCCGCCGGTCGGGGGCTGGAAATCGATCCCGCTCCACGCCGGGCTTGAGCCGCGGAGGGCGGCGGTCGATCCTATGGGCCGCGCCGGATCCCCTGGCGTCCCCCATGCACGTCGTCATCCTCGGCGCAGGGCTCGCCGGCCTCTCGGCTGCCCACGAACTCACACGGGCGGGCCATCAGGTCACGCTGCTCGAGAAACAGGACTACGTCGGCGGCATGGCCTCGAGCTGGCAGGTCGGTCCCTATTGGCTCGACCACGGACCGCACCGTTTCCATTCGCGCGACGAGGAGATGATCGCGCACCTGTACGAGATCCTCGACAACGACGTGGTGATCCGCGAACGGCTCTCGCGCATCTACCTGCGCGGAAAGTTTTTTGACTACCCGCTGCGCGCGAGCAACGTGCTGAACAATCTGCCGGCAAGTTTGCTCGCCAAGGCGCTCCTCGACTACATGTGGATCCGCGTCGTGCAGTGGTTCAAGCCGATCCCCGACACGCACTTTGAGAACTGGGTGCTCAAGCGCTTCGGCCGCACGCTGTACGAGTTGTTCTTCGGCACCTACACCTCGAAGGCCTGGGGCATGCCGACCACGGAGATCTCGGCCGACTGGGCGGCCCAGCGCATCAGTCAGGCGAATCTTTGGGACACGATTGTGAAAACGCTGCGACCGCCGAAGAACGGCGAGGTGCGCAGCTTGGTGACGCAGTTCTGGTATCCCGGCCACGGCGGCATCGGCCAGCTTTCGCGCAAGTACGCGGAGAAAATTCGCCGTCAGGGCGGCGAGATCTGGCTCGAGACTCCGGTCGAACGCATCGACATCGAGCAGGGCAGGGCGGTGCGCGTGGTCTGTCAGCACAATGGCGCGCGCGTCGAACTCGCCTGCGATCAGGTGATCAGCACGATTCCGCTGCCCCGCCTGCTCGAAGCGTTGAATCCCGCCATCGACGAGACCGCGCGCTCGGCCATCGCCCGGCTCAAGTACATCGGGATCGTGTTCGTCTACCTCGAAGTCGCTCGGCCCAGTGTAATTCCTGATCACTGGGTCTACTTGCCGCAGAAGGACCTGACCATCCACCGCATCACGGAGTTCAAGAATTTCAGCGACACTTCGGCGCCCGGCAACAGCACGGTGGTGTGCTGCGAGATCACTTGCCGACCCGGTGACGAGCGCTGGAAGTCCACGTTGAGCGAGGCTGCGCGCATCGCCGAAGCCGACCTGGTGAAAATCGGAGTCGTCAAGCCTGGCGAGACCCGCGGCATCGACATCGCCAAGCTGCCCTACGCCTATCCGGTCTACGACCTGCAGTACAAAGAGAACCTCGAAGTGCTGCGGCGCGCCACGGCCGCCATCTCGAACCTCGGCACGACCGGCCGCCAGGGTCTGTACCGCTACAACAACATGGACCACTCGATCGCCATGGGGCGCAAGTTCGCCGCGCAGGTTGCGAGCGGCCTGGACCTCGGCGCCGGGACCGTGGCTGCGCAAAGCGAGTACTTCGGTTGAGCGCCACGGCGGGAGTGCCGGAGACGAACACGATCGATCCCGCCTGTGCCCTGTGCGGTTCGCGCGAGCGGCGCGTGCTCTTTCGCGACGGTGCGCACACGCTGGTGCGTTGTGCAGATTGCGAACTCGTCTACGTCACGCCACGGCGCGAAGCGGCGGCCTTGATCAGAGAAGTCTACGACGCGACCTACTGGCGCTCCGCGGCCGCGCGCGAACGCGGTTACAGCGACTACGCCAGTGACGAGGACTTGTATCTACGCACGTTTCGGCGACGTTTCGACGGTCTGGCGCAGCTCTTGCCGCGCGCCGGCAGAGCGCTCGAAGTCGGCTGCGCGGCCGGCTTTTCGATGCGAGTGCTCGCCGATCGCGGCTACGACGTCTTCGGCATCGAACCGTCGGCCGCGATTCGCGCGTTGGCGGAAAAGCGCTTGGGCACAGCTCGCATCCACGCCGGTACGCTCGAGGACGCGCCCTTCGCGGCCGGGTCCTTCGACCTGATCGTGATGTGGGACGTGCTCGAGCACCTGCCCGATCCACTGGGCGCCCTGCGCAAGGCGCGCGAACTGCTGGCGCCGGCGGGCCGGCTGGTGCTCGAAACGCAAAACGTGGAAGCCTTTGCGGCACGCCTGCTCGGGAAGCGTTGGACGCACTTCAAGCACGACGAACATCTGGTGCACTTCTCGCCGGCGACGCTGCGCCGGGCCTTGGCTGTCTCGGGCTTCGAGCTCGTGTCTTTGAATTCTCGCGGAGCGGGCAAACTCGTCTCGCCGCGATTCGTCGCCGAGCGCGCGCGCCGCGTGGCGCCGTGGCTCGCCTGGTGTTTTGCGCCGCTCACCAGACTTCCGATCGACGGCGTCTATGTGAATCCGCTCGACGAGATGATCGCCGTGGCGCGCGCGAAGAGCGCCGCGAACTGAGCGTGCGCCGCGAAGCCTTTGAACAGTTCGCGAGCCTTGACCGGGAGCACTGGTGGTTCCGCGGCCGGCGCGCGGTTTACCTGGGCCTGCTCGATCGCGTGCTGGCGGGAAAACAGCCGGGGCGCGCTCTCGATCTTGGCTGCGGGCCGGGCGGCTTCCTGCCCGGCCTCGTTTCGCGCTGCGCGAGCGTGGTCGCCACCGACACAGACTTGGAATGCCTGAGCGCACTCGCGACGCAAGACTCGCCTGCCGCAAGCGCCGCGTGTGTGGCGAGCGCCGCGGAAAAATTGCCGTTTCGAGCGCAGAGCTTCGAGCTGGTCTGCCTCTTCGACGTGCTCGAACACCTCGATTCGGATGTCGAGGCCCTGCGCGAAGTGCGCCGCGTGCTCGCACCCGGCGGATGGGTCGCGATCAGCGTGCCGGCCTACCCATGGCTGTTTGCCAACAACGATGTCGTGGCCATGCACCGCCGGCGTTACACGCGCGCCAGGCTCGCGGCGGCGCTCGAAGCCGCTGGATTCGAAATCGTGCGCAACACACACGCGAACGTGCTGCTCACGCCACTCATCGTTCCACTGACACTGATCGCCAAGGCGTTCGAATCCACGATCTTGCGCGGTCGCTCATCGCAGCACACGAATTTGAGCTGGCCGTTGCCACGTTTCGCGCACAGCGCCCTGGCCAAGATTTTCGCCGCCGAGTTGCTGTTCACGAAACGCTTCGACGCGCCCTTCGGTCATTCGATCGCCGCGCTCGCGCGACGCAAGTAGTCCGACGCCTGGCGCCGGCGCTCCAACCGCGTGGACGCAAGTTCAACGCACTCCGCGAGCATGACGAGTCGAATCGCCAATTTCAATCCTTGCAATTCGGGAGTCCGACTCCACGATTGCAAGGAGGATCAAACAACTGCTGACGGCCAGATTGCAGCAAGGTCTTGAGCACTTTCCTGTCGTAGCGCTTGTGGGGACGCGGCAGGTCGGCAAGACGACGCTCGCCCGGGAGGAATTGGCCGGCCACGCCGGAAAGCCCGCGGTGTACTTGGACCTCGAGCGCCCGACCGATCGGAGCAAGCTTGCCGACCCCGAGTCTTACCTTGCGAAGCAGGCTGGCAAGCTTGTGATCCTGGACGAAATCCAGCGCTTGCCAGAAATTTTTCCGCTGCTGCGCAGCCTTGTCGATGAACGCCGCCGAGGCGGCGAGCGGGCAGGCCAGTTCCTCGTCCTCGGCTCAGCGTCGCGGGATCTGCTGCGGCAGGGTTCCGAATCTTTGGCTGGGAGGATCGTCTACCACGAGCTGACTCCGCTCACGGTTCAGGAATTGCCGCGAAAGTTGGACTCGCTATGGATGCGCGGTGGATTCCCCGAAAGCATCCTTGCCGCTGACGACGAGGCGAGTTGGGGCTGGCGCGGCGAATTCATTGACACGTACGTCGAGCGAGACATCCCGCAGCTCGGCCCTCGCGTGCCATCCGAACAGATGCGCAGACTTTGGAGCATGCTCGCGTACGGACAGGGAGATCAACTCAATATTGCAAGACTGGCCAGTGGACTCGGCCTCACCGGCAAGACCGTGAGGCACTACGTCGACATCCTCTGCGAACTGTTCATGCTGCGGCAACTGAAGCCGTGGTCAGGCTCGAGCAGGAAACGGCTCGTCAAGGCCTCCAAGATCTACGTGCGCGACTCCGGCCTCGCACATCGCCTGGCCAATATCCAAGACCTGGAGACGCTGCTCGGCCACCCGCTCTGCGGCCATTCTTGGGAGGGCTTCGTCATCGAGCAGATCCTCGCTGGATTGCCCGACACATGGGAAGCCAGCTACTACCGCACGTCAGCCCAAGCCGAAATCGACCTGGTGCTTGCCGGACCGCGCGGACGTGTGCTCGCCATCGAGATCAAGCGTTCGTCGACACCCACACCAGGGAAGGGCTTTTTGCTCGGTTGCCAGGATGTTCGAGCGACCGAACGATTCATCGTGAAACCAAGCGGCGAGGCGCACTCCATCGGCCACGAGGTCGCGGCCGTGTCGTTGATCGAATTCATGGAACATCACGCCCCGCGACACACTGCATCCGCGTAGCGAGGGCCAAGGCCATGCAAGCGCCCGCGCCTTTGCACACGGCCATGGCCAACGCTTCGCATCAAGACGTGCCGCTTGAAAGCGGGCGCCCGAGCACGGCTTGACCTGAAGCCGCAGGCCTACGGCGACTCGATCTCCGCAGCGGTTCGACTCAACTCGTCAGACGCCAGGCAAGGGCACTTCCTTGGAACCGCGCACGCGCAGCTTGTAGCGCTCGCCCAGCGCCTTGATCGAAAGATTCGCCTCGACGAAAGCCTCGAAGTTCTTCCTGGCGAGTGCCTCCTGGATCGACGCAACGTCGCCGGGAGTCAGTTTCGCCGCGGGAGGTTCGCGTTGACCGAGCGCACGCACCAAGTAACTGTGCGTGCGCGTGCGATCTTGCTGGACCGCGGACACGGCATCGGCGGGCAGGTTGCGCAAGAACCCGTTGAAGCGGATGAACTCGTGCGTGGACTTCGCTGCGTCGGGATCGTTGTTCTGTTCCGTCGACGTCAACCAATCGCGCCGTTCGACGAGCAGTCCCTGGGCCTCGGCCGCGGCCTTGAACGACATTTCGTCGGCTTTCGGACTCTGGTCGGCCGCGCCCGATTCGGGCTTCGGAAAGCTGTCACGGACAAGCGCCAGCTTCGCCACGGCAAGTTCCTGCGACTTCTGCTTCAACCATTCGGCGGTGGCCTTCTCGGCCACCTTTTCGAAGGGCGGCGCCGCGTTCTGATTCTTTTCTAGCACGCGCGGGAACGTGATTCCCGTCCGATCGATCGCGACATCGGCGCCGAAATCGTCCTTCTGGGTCCCGGAGATCGAGCGCGAAGTGAACGGGCCGCCGAAGTCCGGCAATGCCGTCCAGTCCGCGTCGGTCTTCGTGCCGTCGCTGGCGCGGTAGGACAGCCCCATGCCGCCGGCTTCCGCCGCGAGGTCGATGGTCTCGCCTGCCAACTTGCGCGCCTTGATGTCCGCCACCCAGGCGCGAAAAGCGTTGACGACGAGCGATTCCTGCTTGGCGATCGCGCTGACTTCCTCGTAGGAGTTGATCAGGCGGTCCTTGCCTTCGGCTTCGGCTGAACCCTCGGGCAGCGGCGTTGCGCGCACGAAGCGCACGCTGGAGTACTGGTTGTAGTAGTCCTTGGCGATCTGCTCGGCGTCCTTGTCCGCGGCCAGCGGGAACTTCGCCAGCAATCCGGCCGCCGTATTGTCGGCGCCGAAGCGATAGGCGATCAACTCCGCGGCATTCGACGCGGGCAGAAAATCCGCCATGAATTGCGCACGCTTGTCGGGGATTGCGTCGTACCAGGCCTTCAAGCCGGCTTCGTCGAGTTGTGCCGCCTTGGCCTCGGCATCGAAGCGCGCGTGGTCGACTTCGATCAGGTCGAATGCGTACTGCGGATGCTGCTTTTTCCACTCGCCCTCGATCAGGCTCGTGTCGGCGACCAAAGTCGCACCGCGCAGGAATCCCTGGTAGCGCTCGATGCGCAGCTTGCGCTTGAGCACGCTCTCGAACACGGGCGCCGAGACGCGCGAGTTGGTCAGGATCGTCTTGTAGAACTCGATGCTTTGGAAGGCGGGGCAGATGCCGGGGAAGCCCGAGACCACAGCGCGCTTGAGGTCCTCGGTGGAGACCTCGATCCCGGAGCATTGGGCGAGTTCGTCGAGAAGCAGTTCGCTGGCCAGTTCATCGTCCTCGAAGCGGCTGGCTTGCTGGCCGAAGACGCTGCGGAATTCATCCTCGCGACGCTTCTCGTCCATGAATTCGTAGGCCGTCCAAGTCTTCTTGCCGACCATCGGGCCCTCCCAGGTCACATCGTCGCTGCTCGACGACGGGCGCCCACCGACCGAACTCATCATCTGATCGCCAACCGTGAAGAGGACCAGCGTGAGGATCGTCAGGCCGAGCAGGATGAGAAAGCGCAGCTTGCTCGCGCCCTTCGGAACGAGAATCCCCTCGTCATCGTGAGCGGCCTCTGGATGGGTCGCTTCGGGGCCGTGTTGCTCAGGACCGGGATGCTTGGCTTTGTTGGACATGCTGCTGTGCCGCCCCCTGGGGCGGATCGCGACAACGAACCCGAAGGAAGGCCTCCGGGGTGTTGCTGGGGGCGAAGAGTGTAGGTGCGCCTGCGGCTTGACCGCAACCGTGGAAGCCGCGCAGCCGCCTGGATCAGGAATCCCGGACGAGTTCCGCGTCGCGCGGCAGGTCCGCGATCTCCGCCAGACCGAAGATGTCGAGGAATTTGCGCGTGGTGCCGTAAAGCAGCGCATGCCCCGGATCGTCGGACCGTCCCGCCACCTTGACCAGTCCGCGATCGACTAGGGCGCGCAAGATCGGACCGGCCTGCACGCCGCGAACGGCCTCGATTTCGGCCTTGGTAACCGGTTGGCGGTAGGCGACGACCGCCAGGGTCTCCAGCGCGGCCGGGCTGACCTTGTCCTCGCGGCGAGCCTTGGAGAAGCCCGCCACCACGTCGGCCATGTCGGGAGCGGAGAAAATCTGCCAGCCGCCGGCAATGGCGACCAGTTGGAAGGGCAGGCCTGAATTCACCAGGCGCTGCGAGACCCGGTCGATGGCGGCGGCGACGTGGGCCGGGGTCGTGTGCCCCAGGCCGTCCGCGATGCGCGAATTGGAAAGCGGTTCTGAAGAGGCAAAAAGGATCGCGGCGACAGCGCGCTCAAGCTGCTCCTCGGACCAATGCGAAGGCGTCTGCGCCCCTTCGGCGGTCTGTTCCGCTTGGACTTCATGGCCCGCGACCTGCGCGGATTCGAGGTTGCCTCCCGCTTCGCCCAGGGGCTCGGCCGTGGGCTCGACCGTGGCGATTTCCTCGCTGGTCTCCAGGCTCGAATCGAGTTCGCTCCGCATGATGAAAAGAGCTTCGCGCAGCGCCGTCGCGGGGTCAAGGATTTGATCCAGTGGGCCGCTCCGAAGCTTGCGATTCCAAGGTCCGAGGTCTACGCCGCGGTACGATCCAAGACCTGCCCGTCTCCAAAGAGCCCCAAACCGCCCCACCCCCATGCGCACGATCCAATTTCTCCAGGCCGGCCTCGCGCTTGCTTTCATGTCCGCCCTGGCCGGCGCATGCCCCCAACTGAAGCTGCCCCAGGCGAGCCCCGCCGCTTCCGTAAGCCAGGCGATCGGGCCGGCGACGGTCTCGATCGAGTACCACCGCCCCGCCGTGCGAAACCGAGCGATCTGGGGTGGTCTCGTACCCTACAGCGAAGTCTGGCGCACGGGCGCCAACGAGGCGACGAAGCTGCAGTTCAGCGACGGCGTGCGCATCGACGGACACGAGGTCCCCGCCGGCACCTACTCGTTCTTCGCGATCCCTACGGCGACTTCCTGGACGCTGATCCTCAACAAGAAGGCCGCGCAGTGGGGCGCGTTCAGTTACGCGGTCGCCGACGATCAACTGCGCTTCGAAGTCAAGCCGATCGTGATCGCGCCGCAGGAGTGGCTGCGCTATTCGATTGAGGCGAAGACGGACGCTTCAGCCGTCGTTCAACTTGCCTGGGAAAAGCTCGCCTTCGAATTCACGGTCGAAGTCGATAGCGAGAAGATCCTCGTTGCGCGCATCGACGATGCCATCGCGAAGGCGAAGCCCGACGATGCCGCCGTCTACCTGACCTCGGCGAAGTACTACTACGAGCACAGCCTCGCTGCTGAGAAGGCGATGCTTTGGATCGACAAGTCGATCGCGATCAGCGATGGATTCCAGGCACGCGAATGCAAGGCGCGACTCGCCGATCGTCTCGGCCGCAAAGTTGAAGCCGTGACGCAAGTCGAAAAAGCGATCGAACTCGCCACAGCCTCCAAGGCACGTCCGCAGTTCCTCGACGCGCTCGGCAAGTTGCTCGCCGAATACAAGGCGAAGTGAAACGCGCGCCACGGCGCGAAGCGGAACCTAGCGTGCGAGGATCTTGCGCTGATTGGCGAGGATCGTCGCCTGGTTCTTTTTGATCGTCGCCTGGTTGGCGAGGATGCGATCCAATTTCTTCTGGTTCGCGCGGATGGTCGCCTGGTTGGCGAGGATGGCTTTCTGATTCGCGAGGACGGCGGCCAAAGACGCGGGCGATGAACTGCTCTTCATGATCGGAGTCTGCTAAAACGCGTGCGGACCGAAAAGCCCCGTTCGAGCTGCCAGACGACCCTTGGCGTGCTGGGACGCCCCATGCGGAGCTCCCGCCTGCCGCTCGCGCTGCCTTACTTGGCAGCAACAGACGCCAACAAATGAAGGCTTCTTCAAAGAAATTGCATTTCGACTCCACGATCCGCGGCGCGACACCCGAACCAATTCTTGTTCGGGGGTCGGGGTTGTCCGTGCGACGGACAGGGAGTTTGAATCTTCATGCAAGTTCGATGGGGTCGACATAGCCGGCTTGGGGCGAAGGACGGGCTGACAGTGCTCGAGGTCACGATCGCGATGTCGATCACGGCCACGGTGCTGCTCGCCTCTGCCGCGGCTTTCACTTCGAGCCTCGCTTCCGTCAACAGCGCTCAGCGCACGCTGCGCGGTGCGGCCTTCGCGGAGACCGTGATGGAGGATCTCTCGGCTCAACCCTACGACAATCTGGCGGCCTTCAATGGCAACCGGGTCTACGACCAAGCGACGGCGGGCGCGTCGCACTTCGCCGTCGACGTCAGCGTGTTCACCGCGGCCGTGGATCTAATCCAGGTGCGGGCGGTGCTCACGGACCTGCGCACGAGCCGCGAACTCGGGCGCGTGACGACGCTACGGAGCCGGCGATGAAAATCCTGCCGCGAAGCAGCGCCGGCAAGACCGGCTTCACGCTGCTCGAGACCGTGATCGCCCTGGCCATCTTCACGGTCTTAGGCTACGGGCTCGCGCTGGCGGCGGCCGTCGGTAGCAACTCGCAACGCGAAGTCCTGCGAATCGCCGTGGAGAACAAGTCCCTGCACGAATCGGTCGCCACGCTGGTCGATGAATTGAGCGCAACCAGCGACGCGAACATAACAACGGCGTTGCTCGCCGACGACAACACGCGCCTGCGTTTCATGATGCCGATCGTCGACGCGGGTGCGAATTCGTGGGGTGTGTACGACCGCCGACTGGGGTGCACGCCCGCGCTGCAAAACCGCGCCAACTGGCTCGTGCAATACACCGTGCGCGACGTCGAGATCGCCGGCGGTGTCTTGGAAAAACAACTCGTGCGTCAAATCTTGGATACCAATCTCGTCGTGCAGCGCGAGGACGTCCTCGCGCACGGCCTGCGCGGCGGCAATGTCGTGCCGCCGGGTTTCAGGGTGGCCATGAACGGAGTCATGTGGGAAGTGACGCTGTCTTCCGACGGCCCACGCAACGGTAATCTCGGAAAAAGTACGGTCTTCCATGTCAAAACTCGCAATTAGTACGCTTCATCTCGGCCGTCAACGGGGCGCTCATTCGCGCCGCGGCACGGCTCTCGTCAGCACGCTTGTGGTCTTCGTCGGCTTGCTGGGCTTGGTCTACGCCTCGACCGTCACCTCGGTCGTCGAAGTCAAGGACGCGCGCCGCGCGCTGCAGGATGTGCGCGCGAAGCAAATCGTGCTTGCGGCGCAGGAGCGCGGGATGCAGTTCCTGGCCAATGCGGTCAAGAACACGAGTATCTCCGATCCGCTGGTAGGGCTGACCAGCCTTTTCGTGGGCGGCGCGACGATCACGCCCTTCGTTGGCGAACCGCTGATGGATGGCGCGAGCCAGGTCGGCTCGTACACCGTGAGCGTAAGCCAATTGTCGTCGACTGCGACGACCTTGACACTGGCCATTGACGCGACCGGCTATCTGCCGAACGCTCCAGTGGACCTCGCACCCGGCGAACAAGTCGCAT
>JAYUOR010000804.1:0-2409 GCA_043760765.1 Planctomycetota bacterium
TGCCTGGCCGCTGAGCACCATTTTCCGAGCGCGACGCGGCATCGCCGAAGCGCGCTCGGCCGCAGCAGGGACTTTTTCAACGGGCTGCTAGAGGCCAAATTGCCGCAGATGGTGGTCGAGGTGCTTCCACTGCAGCGTGTCCCACTCGACGACGGTCAGTGGGCCAAAGAACGGGTGAGGTTGCTGTGAGAGCACGCTCGGCCCCTTGGCGGCAAAACGGGCGATCAAGGCGCACAACTGTGCGCGTTCTGCGCCGAAGTCGCGCGTCCCGCGCACAACAAACGCAGGAGCCGTCGGCAACCCGCGATCGAAGGGCTTGGGACCAGCGAGTTTCTTCTTCGCCAGCTTGCCGAAGAGAATTCCGCTCAGGCCGCGCTTCAATTCCAATTCGCCCGTCGCGACGAGCAGCGGTTGCCGGCAATGCGCGAGCATCTGCGCCGCGTTCATTTTGCCCCAGCCAGCCCGGCTGTCCGGCTTCAAGTGCTCAAGACGCGCCAGCAGCGCACGATTGTCGTTGGAATCGAAGATGCTCGCCATGTGAATTCGGCTAGGTCAGGCCGTACTCCTTCAATTTCCGGTAGAGGGTTCGCTCGCCCATGCCGAGGATCTTGGCCGCCTTTTCCCGGTTGCCCTCGGCGAGTTCGAGATTGGCCTGGATCAAAGCACGCTCCACTTCGGCCATCGAACGGCCCGCCAGTTCGAAGCCGCCGGCGCGCCGGCCGTCGCTCTGATGACTTCGCACGGTCTCGGGCACGTCCGCGGGTCCGAGCACTTCGCCGCGCGCGAGCAGCACCATGTTCTCGATTACGTTGCGCAGCTCGCGCACGTTGCCTGGCCAGTCGTAGCGCACGAGCAGCGTGCGAGCCTCCGGGCTGATGCCGCGCACGCTGCGACCGTGCTGCGACGCGAGCTCCGAAATGAAGTGATCGACCAACATGGGTACGTCGCCCGCGCGCTCGCGCAGCGGCGGCAGATCGATGGTGACGACCTGCAAACGGAACAGCAGGTCTTCGCGGAATTCGGCGCGCTTCGCCATCGCTTTCAAGTCACGATTGGTCGCCGCGACGAGCCGCACATCGACCTTGCGCGTCTGATTGCCTCCGACGGGCAGCACTTCTCGCGTTTCCAGTACACGCAACAGCTTGGCCTGCGTCGAAAGCGGCATGTCACCGACTTCGTCGAGGAACAAGGTCCCGCCGTCCGCATAGACAATGCGGCCCTCCTTGGCGCTGACAGCACCGGTGAAAGCGCCCTTGGTGTGGCCGAACAATTCGCTCTCGATCAGGCCCTCCGAAAGCGCGGCGCAATTGACCGCGACGAACGGCCCGTCCTTGCGATTGGAGTTGTTGTGCAGCGCGCGCGCGATCAGTTCCTTGCCCGTACCGCTCTCGCCCAACACCAGGACCGTGGCGGTGGTCGGCGCCACCTGGCGCAGCACGTCGAAGACTCGGCGCATCGCCGGCGAGTGACCGACCAAGCCTTCGAAGCCGAAGCGCTCGTCGAGTTGACGGCGCAGATCGATGTTCGTGCGGCGCAGGTTTCGGGCCTCGATCGCTCGCGCGAGCCGCGTCCGAAGTTCGCTGATGCGAACCGGCTTGGGCAGGTAGTCGGCGGCTCCCAGCCGCATCGCATCGACGGCGGACTCGACCGATCCATGCCCCGTGATCAGGATCACGACGGCGTCCGGCTGCAGCGTGCGCGCTTCCTTCAGGACCTCGATTCCGGACACCTCGTGCATCACGAGGTCGGTCAGGATCGCGTCGAAGGTCGCTTCGGCCATGCGTTCGAGTCCCTCGCGACCGGAGTGCGCCAGCGTGCAGACATAGCCGTCGACTTCCAGTCCGTCGGACAGCGCCTCGGCGTGCCCTTCGTCGTCGTCGATGATCAGGACACGCGAAGCTTTCGCCGCCTTGCCGCCGGTTGCATGAGTGATCACTCCCTGCCTCCCTGGTTGCGAGCGGCGTTTTCGCGTGACGGAGCGATCGATTCGGCGTCGAGCGTCATCCCCGCTGCACGCCGCTGACGCTCGCCGGCAAGCTCCACGAACAGGGGCAGGTAGACCGTGAACGATGTTCCCCGCCCAGGCTCGCTGACGACTCCAATCGAACCGCCATGCTCTTCGATGATGCGACGCGCGGTCGACAATCCAAGTCCTGTCCCGCCTTTCTTGTCCGACCAGTACTCATCGAAACAATGCTCGATCTGCTCGGGCCGCATGCCGATGCCGGTGTCGGTGATCGAGCATTCGACCCAATTGCCGTCGCGGCGCAGGCGCACGAGCAGTTCACCGCCGCCGGGCATGGCTTGGCGCGCGTTGACCAGCAGGTTGAGAAATGCTTGTTGGACTGCGGTTTCATCGATCAGCACCAACGGCAGACCGACTGCCAGATCAACGTGATGGCGGATCGC
>JAYUOR010000805.1:0-2409 GCA_043760765.1 Planctomycetota bacterium
GGTCGGCGCAAAGCGCCGACTCCCCTGCGCTGCTCGCAGCCCGAGGGCGAGCGCAGAACTCGCCCTCGCTTCGCTCGGTGCTCAAACAACTGCGCTCGACGCCGCTTCGCGGCGCAACCCTCGAACTGCTGCGCTGCTCGGCGGCACAGAGGCGCGCCGCCGGGCGCTCGCCTGCGGCTTGGCGGGGAGGTTGGGTTCGAGTTGGAACGAGATAGGGCGCCTATCGACCGACAGCGTTCGAGCCGAAGCAGACCTCGCCACTAGCAAATTGAACCACCGGATAGCGGTCGCTCAGGGTTTGCACATGCAAGCAGCCATATTCAGGGACTTGACGACAGCTCGCGCAAGTAGGGGATCGACGCCTGGGCCCCGTGACGCGTGACGCTGATTGCCGCAGCCGCTTGACCGAACTCAATCGCGGCGTTGAGGCCCTCTCCACGGGCCAGGGAGCAGCAGAGTCCGCCGATGAAGGTGTCGCCTGCGGCCGTGGTGTCCACGGCTTGAACAGCCTTCGCAGGGTGATGAGTCGCGCCTGCGGCAGTCAAGCACAGCACGCCCAGTTCACCCATGGTGATCAAGACGTTCGGAACGCCGCGCATCATCAACACCTTGGCCGCGTCCGTTGCCGACTCGATCGAATCGACCTTGATGCCGCTCAATGCCGACGCTTCGCTTTCGTTCGGTACAAGGTAGTCGATCGACGACAGCAACTCGTCCGGCAGCGCCTGCGCAGGTGCCGGGTTCAGCACGACTGTCTTGCCAAGGAGATGCGCGGTTGTCGCGGCGAACAGCGTTGCCTCCAGTGGGATTTCGAGCTGCAGCGCAACGACGGACGCACGCTCGATAAGCTGTTGGCTCGAGGCAATCGTGTCCGGAGTCATCATTCCGTTGCTGCCTGGCGCCACCACGATCATGTTGGCGCCGCTGTCGTCTACGACCACCATTGCAACCCCGGTTGACTGCCCGGCCGGCGCGGTCGTCAGCGAATCGCAATTCACCTGATTGCTCGCAAGCGACGCCCGAAGCGTCTGTCCGATCGCGTCGTCGCCGACGCATCCGAGTATTGCTGTGCGAGCGCCGAGACGCGCAGCGGCAACTGCTTGGTTGGCGCCTTTCCCTCCTGCAGATGCCCGGAAGGAATGGCCGGTAACGGTTTCGCCGTTCTGCGGCAACCGATTCGTCAAAGTGACGTAATCCATGTTGATGCTACCGATCACGACGACGTCGAATACCTGGTTTCCCATAATGCTTGCCAACGCTTTCTCTTGCCAACGTTCATTGCCAACGCACTGAGCTCAACCCCGGAGCCGAATCATCCGATCATCCGCTCGGTGAAGTGGTCGGTGAATCTGTCAGCGGCGACTTTCACCGCGAGGTTCATGTTCGGCGGGAGCTTTTTCGGCAACGTGCGCAGAATGTCGTTCCTGATCACCATGTCGCGGCCGACCGTGGTCGCAGCGAATTCAGCCGCAATGTGCACCCGCGTGAACTCGCAGAAGCTGCGGTCGTAAGCGAGTGCGACTGTCAAAGGATCATGCAGCCACAAGCCGGTGTGCTCCGTCGGAATGCCCACAGACAGATAGATCATGTACTCCTGCGGAGGCCACGCATCGAGGATTGCGCTCACCTGCTTTGCGACCGGATCGGCACTCTGATTGATTCGCTTGACCTGATCGTCGCGCAAGGGAATCTGCAGGGTCACGTCGATGGGCACCAGTGTCTTCGGCAGCTCCGACTCGACAACGATTTGCGCAGCGAAGGGGTCATTGTTGAAGTTGTATTCCTCTACCGGCGAGCGGCGCACGCCCTTCACGTCGATGATCGGCGTGATGACGCCAGCCATCATGATCACTTCCTTCAGATTCTGCGCAATACGCGGCTCCATGATGTAGGCGGCGGCCAGGTTGCTGACTGCGCCAAGCGTCACGACGGTGACCTCGCCAGGGTTCTCCATGATCGAGCGGATCAGGAAGTTGACCGCATGTTCATCGTCGTACTTGATGTTCTTGTCTTGCTCGTCGAGGATGCGGTCGCCTTCGAATCCGAACATCAGCGCCGTGCCGCGCAGGGGCTTGCCGATGCCCTTGAAGACCGGTACGTCCTGTCGCCCGGCGACGTTCAGGATTTTTCTCGCGATTTGCGCGCGAAGGTGCGTGTCGCCGTAGTTGGTCGTCACACCGAGCAACTGGATCTCGGGGCTACGCGCGCCCAGGAGCACGGCGAACGCGTCGTCGTAGTAGGTGCCGATGTCCGTGTCGATGATGAGCTTGTTGTTGGCCAGGTTGTCTCCTGGGGGTTAGTGGGTTACTGAAGAAAGGGTCCGATCGGCGTCGTGCGCCCAGTCGGCGGTGTGGCCGATGGCGTCGCCGGTTTCGGCCGAGAAAAGATGAAGGCGATCACTTCGCGGAA
>JAYUOR010000806.1:0-6053 GCA_043760765.1 Planctomycetota bacterium
TTGCAGGGCGCGCGCCGCGTTCTAACGTACTACGCAGTACTACTGACCCGTGCAGTCGATGAGCATGCGGCACTCATCGAAGCCTCTGTTGATTGCGTCCACGGCGCCGTTGATCTCGCTCAGCGTGGCACCCGGCGTGGCTTGGGCGGCCAGCGCGCGGTTGGCCAGTTCCAGCAAGCCACCCACCGTCAACGGCAGACCCTGCGTAGCCAGGGCGTCGAAGACGTGGCTGCTGATCGAGACGGTCAGGACGTCGTCGGCCGTTCCAAAGATTCCGTCCGGACCCGCGTCCGGTGCGTCATCCGCAGTGCCGTGCAGGCCGTCCGGGCCAACGCTCATGAGCTGGGTCGTCATGCTCTCGCAGATGCCGAGACCCGCGAGGTCGGGATCAAGGCGCGTGTTGAGGGACAGAGTGATCACCTGCCCGAGGAACACGTTCTTGAACTTCGTGTTCTTCAGCGGAAGCGCAACCGGCGCAGTCTGGCAGGTCGCCGCACCGAGCAGTGCGTTGCCGATCGCCGGCAATGCCGCGGGAGTCGAGTTGGCAGGCAGGCGAGCGATGACGCAGGAACCGTTGCCGGCCTGGATCCTGAGCGAACGTCCGGGCTTGCCGACGACGAGGTCCGTCGTCAGCAGGCTGTTGATCAGATCGAGGCGAGAGAGGCCGTTGAACTGGCCACCCGAGTTGCCGTAGGCGCCCTGGGTCAGCGTGCAGAACTCGTCGCCGCCGCAGGCTTCCACGGTCAGCGCAGCGCAGGCTTCGTCGAAGCCGCAGTCGCCGCTGACGAGCACGCAGTACAAGCCCGCGTCATTCGCCGAGACGCCTTGCAGGATCAATGTGTCGGTCGTCGCGGTCGGAATGAGCACCGGGCCCGCACCGTGGTCGACGGTCCAGACGTAACTGAACGGACCGTTGCCGGCCGAGACACTGGTCGTGAACACGGCGTCCGCACCGACGCAAACGCTTTGCGGCAACAGGTCCGCGATCACGGTCGCATCTCGCACGGTGAGCGACGCGCAGGACACCACGCCTCCGCACTCGTTGGTGACTGTGACGCAGTAGTTCCCCGCATCGGCGGCGTCGACATCCGTCAGCACCAGCGTGTCGGTCGTGGCCCCCGGGATTGCGACTTCGCTGACTCCGTTGTCGAACGTCCAGGCATAAGTGAAGGGACCGTTCCCGCTGGTCACGCCGGTCACGAAGACGGCGTCGTCGCCCCGGCAGACGCTTTGGGGAGCCAGCGTCGCGATCAGCAGCGCCGGACTGACTAGCGGTTCGGCGGCGCAGGACTTGTGACCGCTCGGCAGGTTGTAGTCGAGCTGAAGCCTGAACAAGCCAGGTTGTGTCGTGTTCACACAGACTGATTGCTGATTCGTAGGGCCGCAGAAGAATGCGCCGGCGGTGTTCGCCGTTAGATGCCAGACGTAGTTGGTGCCCACGAATTGCGAGCTGTAGTTCAATGCCTGACCGGCACAGGCCGAAGCCGGCCCGTCGACGTGGCAATCAGCCCCAAGCGTCGATACAGGACCGGTGCCGCCGGGCACAACGGGCATAGGTGCGGCGCCGAGCATCGAGAGCAGGAACAATGATGCGGCAGTCGAAATGGGCTGGGAGATGAACATGGCGTGAGTCCTTTGCTGGAGCTGGCTGCAAGCTCCAATAAAATGGTGGGAAGGAGGCGAAAAAAACTCGCCACGGTTGAATCCTACACCAGGACAGACGAACACGCCGATGCGCGGCTCACCGCTGGCAAGGGCTAACTTCAGCCGACTCCTCGGCCCCCTCGATCCGGAAAAAGCTTCGCGCTCGCGCCGCGCGAGTCAGCTTCGGCCGCTCAGCCGCGCGGTACCGTGCACGACGCGGCGACGATCCCGCCCTGCACTTCGTCGAGCAGCGCGGTCGAGAGCTTGTTGTACTCCTCGTCCGTGTTCAGGCTGACGTCGTTCCAGCTGCCTTTTCCGCCGAAAACCCAGCTGCGCACGACACCGGCGAGCAGGTTCACCGAGGTCTTCGGCCAGCCGCATTCGTCGAACACGCTGAGCATCGGCTCGGGCTGCGGCGGCCCGTTCGTGATGATCTGCGCGCAGGCGCGGAAGTGCGTGTACCACTGGTCGAGCTTCTTCGACTGCGCGAATTGCGCTGCCTTGTTCAATTGTTCTTGAAGGCGCTTGGAGGCCTCGGACACTTCGATCTTCGGCGGCACACCGTCGGCACGGCCGGCGATGGCGAACTCGAAGCGCGGCGGAATGGTGACCGCGCGCGACTTGTACAGTTCCTCGAAGCTCTTGCGGTCGCTGTCGGACACATCCGGGAGCGCGAGCACAGCCGTCAGGCTGTTGACCACCGGCATCGGCAATTGCTCGGGCAGATGGCGCAGCAGCGCCTGCCAGGGATTTTCGTTCGGCGTGCGCGGCAAATTGGAGTGGCGCTTGGCGAGCTCTTCGCGGATGAAGGCGGCCTTGGTCGAGTTCATCAGGAACTCGAGCAGGTCGTCGACCTTGAGATCGACTTGCGGCGGCGTGATCATGCGCGGCGCGAAAATGTCGCAATGGTCGGCGAAGACCGCGAGCAGGAGCATCGGCGAAGCCCCCTGCATCCCGGCCAGGATCGCCGGCGTCGTGCCTTCGGGCATGCCCTGCGGCGCCTGCAGTTGTCCCTTGATCAGGCGCAGTTGTTTCAACCCGTCGAGCGAGAGCAGCCAATCGCCGAGCGTCTTGCCCTCCGGTGCTTCCTTGGTGACGAAGCGCACCTGGGCGTACTTCTCCTTCGTGCCAGAGATGTCGAGCTTCAGAAGCTCTTCGACGGAATCGATGGCGGGCGAGCGCGTGCCGCTGACTTGGGCGTTGCCGAGGGCGATGACGAGCAGACTGATCAAATCGGTCGATTGCATGGGAGTATTTCGGAGAGCGGTCGGGCGGCGAAAAAGGCGGAACAGTTTACCACAGGGGGGGAGCGCAGGACCCCGCCGGCCGGCAGGCCGGAAATCAGTGGCCCCAGAAGCCGACGCCGACGCTGAAGTTCGTCGAAGTGTAGGGCTCGGGCGGCACGCGCTCGAAGGTCATGCCGTTGGTGATCACCTCGCCGTCGAAGGCGATGCCCCAGCGCAGGTTGAGCGAGCGCAGATCGATATCGTTGATCCTGCGGCCGGGCGCAACGGGGAAAAGGACGACGAAGTTGGAGCTGGCGCCCGCGGCGATCAGCGGCGGATCGTTGCTCTCGAGCTGAGCCACGCCGAAGGGTTCGAGCGCACCTGAGAGCAGCTGCAGCGAATGTTGCTCGAGCGTGCAGCTCACGCTGCCGAGGTTCTCGACGCGCATGCGAAACTCGACCTGGGGCGGCGCGCCGGTTTCCTTGTCCTGGCGGCGCACGCCGACGAGCGAGACGACCGAGCGTGCCTGGCTCCCGGGCTGAGTGCCGTTCGCGATTGCCTCCGTGGTCGGCGGAGAGAAACGCGCGTCGTAGTACTTCGACGCGCAGCCCGAAAGCAACGTGGCGGCTAGGCACAGCGAAAAAGCGAGAATCTTCATGGTCGGGCGCCTACTTCTTCGCGCGCATGCGATCCAGGCGTGCCTTGTAGCGCTCGTACAGTTCACTTTGACGATTCTTCATCGACTGCTGCACGCCGTCGATGAAGACCAGTTCGACCTTCGCGCGGATGTCGAGCAGATCGCCCGCCGTTACGGTCACGTCACCGCGCTTGCCGACGCTAAGGCTGCCGAGCTCCTGCTCCAAGCCCAGTGTGCGCGCCGCGTACAGCGTCACGGCGCGAACCGCTTCCTCGTGGGGCAGGCCGAAGGCGCAGGCCATCGCGGCGTGGAAGGCCACGTTGCGCGGGTTTTGATGGTCCGCGGACTCGATGGCGAAAGGCAGGCCGGCGCGCGCGAGCACGGCGGCATTCGCGTAACACGATTCATAGGGATCGTAGGAGCTCGACGGAACGGCCAGCACCGGGCCGATCACCAGCGGGCGCTGCTCGCGGACCAACGCGTCGACCACTTTCCAGCCTTCGTCGACGCCGTAGAGAATGACGTCGAGCTTCTGCTCCTTGGCGAAGCGCAGCGCGTTCAAGATCGTCTGCGCATTGTGCACGTGCAGCGCGATCTTCTTCTCGCCGCGCGCGAAGGGTACCAGCGCCGCCATTCGCGGATCGAGAAGTGGGGGAGTGTTGCCGAGCTTCGCGGCCTCATCGACCAGGCGCCCGTACTCTCGCGCCGATTCGAAGACCTTTTCGAGCTGCTTCTCCTCGTCGGTCTTCTTCTTCTCCTTGGCCGTGTTCTGCACGCTGGGATAAGCGACATGCAGCATGTCGCGGTCGACGGTCAACATTTCTTCCCACGTGTCGCCCGACATTTTTACGACGCAGGATTGCCCCATCAGCGGTCCGCCACCCTGAGGCGAAGACTGCGATCGCGTGATGCCGTTGGCGCGCGTCACCGCGATGTGCGCGGAGTCCGCGTTGAGCGCAGCGCTGGCGCGCAAGTCGGGCTGATTGCCGCCGATTTCGGCCAGGTCGTCGGTGCCGGCGACCGAATCGATCTCGAACAACCCCAGCGGTGTGTTGAGCGCGATCAGGCCGGGCCATAGGTGCTTGCCGGTCACGTCGACCACGCGCGCGTTGGCGGGGATCGCGACATCCTTGCCCAGCGCCACGATGCGGCCGTCCTGCAGCAGCAGGGTCGCGCCGGCGATTTCAGGAGCCGTGACCGGATGGATCGTTCCTCCGACCAGGGCGACCGTCTCGCCGCCTTCGGCTTTCCAGATCGAATCCGCCGCGGCCGCCGCCGGCAATTCGCGCACCGCCGGGGGATGCTTCTCGAGGTCGAAGGCGTCGCGGCGTTCGAATTCGATTTCGCCGTCGACCATCGTCCAATCGACGCGCGCCAGCGACGACAACGGATCGCCGTTGAACAGCACCAGATCCGCGTCCTTGCCGACTTCGATCGAACCGACGCGCGCGTCGATGCCGAGTTGTTTCGCCGAGTTGATCGTCACCAGGGCGAGCGCGCGCACCGGATCCATGCCGGCGTACCGGATCGACTTGGCGGCCTCGCTCTGCAGTCGGCGCACCATTTCCTCCGAGTCGGAGTTGACCGAGGTCACGACGCCGGCCGCGTCGAGCAGCGCAGCGTTCTGCGGGATCGCGTCGTAGGCTTCGATCTTGTAGGCCCACCAGTCGCCGAAGGTCGAACCGCCGACGCCGGCCTTCGACATTTCGCTTGCGACCTTGTAGCCCTCGAGCACGTGCTGCAGCGTCTTGATCTTGAAGCCGTACTGATCGGCCACGCGCAGCAGCATCACGATCTCGTCCGCGCGGTAACAATGCGAGTGCACGTCGATCGTGCCCTCCAGGATTCCGCGCAAGGCGTCGAGCCGGATGTCGCGGCGCACAGGGGCCGGGTCCTTGCCCGCGGCCTTCGCGCTTTCGTAGCTCTTCCATTCGGCTGCGTACTCGCGCGCGCGGGAGAAGGCGCGCAGGTAGAGCGCTTCGACACCCATGCGCGAATCGGGAAAGCGCGTGCCGCCACCGCCGTTGGACTGCTTGGGATTCTCGCCGAGCGCAAATTTCACGCCTTCCTTCGCGCCTGGAAAACGCAACTCTTCGGGCCGCCGATCCAGCTTGAGTTTGATCACCTCGTGCCGACCGCCGATCGCGTTCGCCGAGCCGTGCAGGATGCGCGCCGCCGTCACGCCGCCCGCGAGCGCGCGGTAGATCGTCGAATCCTTCGGATCGAGCACGTCGGAAATATCGACGTCGCAGGTGATCGAGAGCGTGCCCTCGTTGACCGAGCCGTCGACGGCCATGTGCGAGTGGTTGTCGATCACGCCGGGAGCGAGGTGCTTGCCAAAGCCGTCGAGCACGAACACGCCCGCGGGTACCGCGAGCGCAGCGCCGATCGCCGCGATGTCGCCGCCGCTCACGTAAACGTCGCCGATGGATTCGGGCGCGACGGCGGAGTGGATGGTCACGTTGCGGATCACGCAGGTGCCGCCGGTGTGCAGTTTCGGCTTGCGCAGGGCGTCGGTTTCGAAGACGTGGTCGCCCGCGGGAGCG